>JAUWNF010000284.1 GCA_030612785.1 Phycisphaerales bacterium | reverse complement strand
GGGCGCGGTCCTCGCCGGCGATTTCGTTGAGCCCGGGCGTGTCGATCAGTTCGACGGCGCCGCCGTCGCCGCCGGGGTCGGTAAAGGTTTCGATCTGGCGGTTGGCGATCAGCTCGCGGTGCAGGGCCCAGCGCGTGGCTTGCCGGACACGTGTGGTGCCGTGCGTGGCTCCGGTGGCGAACACCTCACGTCCCAGCAGCGCGTTGAGCAAGGCCGACTTGCCCCGCGAGACCATCCCAAAGGCGGCAATGTGGATCACGCCCTCTTCGAGCCGCCGCATCATCCGCTGTACGTCGCGGATCTGGTCGGCGAAGACTTCGCGGTCGCCTTCGGCCAAATCGAGCGAAGCCATCACCTCCGCCAGACTGGTGCGGGCCTGTTCGAGAACGACCTCCCGTGGTTTGTCAAAATCGTTGTTGGGGATCACGGCCGATCTTCACGCCTCCTGAATACGCGGTCGGCGGCCTCCTTGATAAACGCGGCGACGAACTCGTGTTGGCCTTCGAGCTGGAAGCGCTTCTCGATGGCCCCCTGCATGCCGTTCTCGCCCCAGTCCTGATCGTGGGCGAAGTGGTCGGTGAAGGCCTCGCCGCTCAGCTTGGTCAGATACGCGCCGGCCACCGCCTCGATCGCCCCGCCGGCGACATATCCCACTATTGAGGCTTTCAGCGCCTTGCCCAGAATATTCGTAGTGACGTTCACCACGCCCATTTTGAGCATGACCTGACCCAGTTCGCCGGCCATGCGCTTGGCGGCTTCGAGGCTGACCGGTGCGCCGAACACCTTGGCGATCTCCATGACCATCTGGTAGTTGATCGCCGCCGCGGCCAGCGCCCCCAGACCCGGCACGGGATTGACAAACATCACCGCCGCCGTGGTCCACTGAAAGCGGGTGACGACGCCCTGGGCCTGTTTGACGCGCATCTCGTGGATGATATCGCGGGCCCGTTCCGAGATGCGCCGGGCTTGCAGCAAAACCTTGTTGGCCAGCAGCGTCCTGCCGTTCTCGCGGAGAATCGCGGCAATGCGCTCCGCCAAAGCGCCAGTGTCGATCTCAGGCTTCTCGCTTCGTTCGCCACCCGTCGTATCCCGCACCGTCACCGTAGCAGGATCGGCGGCACATACGACCACATCCTGCGGATCGATGAACTCAGCCACGCGGGCGCGCAGCCGCTCGGCGACTGCGGACAAATCCTCCGGCAGGTAGAGGTCGCGCTTGTTGAAGACCAACATGGATCGCTTGCCCAGGCGGGCGAGCGACGCCAGCGGTTTGAACTCGATGTCACGCAGGTCCTGGTCCACAACGAACAGGAGCAGGTCGGCCTGCGTGGCAAGTTCGCGGGCGCGCTGCTCGCGCATCCGCCCGCCGGCGCCCATCTCCGAAAGCCCCGGGGTGTCCACCAGCCGCAGTCGGCCTTCGTCGAAGCCGTCGATCGTGTAGAGGTGCTCAATGCCGTCCTGCGTCGTCCCTACGATCGGGTCGGTTGCACCTACCCCGTCTCCGAGCAGAGCGTTGATCACCGAGGTCTTGCCGGCTGACCCCGTGCCGAAAACAACGATGGTGTAACGCCGCGCTGTTAAATCGTCTGATAAGGCGTGCAGTTCGCCGGCGAGGGCCTGCCGGGCAATCTCGTCGGAGATTAGTTCAATCTGCTGCTGGGCGGCTTCGACACTCTGCCCGGCGGCGGCAGCGGGATCCTTAGCCACATCCGTCGCGGTGATCGCCGACCGACCGGCACGGGCCGCTACCCACAAGAATCGCAAGCCAAGTGACAGGATAGCCACCAGAACCACGATCAGCGCGATCAGCACTGCGTTGGCCAGCGGCGCAGAGATCTCCGCCAGGGTACGGTGCAGCTCGCTCAGGGAGGAGAGCACCCAGCCGAGCAGAGCCAGCCCAACCAAGGCCGTCAAGCCCCCGGTCCAGGCAACGAAACGCGAACTGGCGGATCGTGGTTTCATAAGCTCATCAGCGTACCCCAACCACCCACAGCTCACAATGCGGGAGTTTCAAAGGTATTCGCCGGACGGGGACTCTCTGACCGAAGACGGCGCTAGGTGCGTCGCGTCCACGCATCACCAGCGTACTTGCTCGTCAAGTCCGTAGCGAGGGCGAGTTCGACTTCGGTCCATTGCCCGGGCACGGCACGCAGGTCGGTGCGGCGGGTGAACGCGTCGGCAAAGGGCCGGCGCAAGTGGTCCGGCTCCAGCGCGGCGACGTTGCGGACCGCCGCCGCCGGTTGCTGAGTGTACCGCCTTTCAAACATGATCGATCCATGTTGCAGCACGGCCTTTCGCGTGCGGCGCTGGGCACTGCCGGCGAGTTTGTCGTCGCCGATTAGAATGTCGAGCCGATGCCGCCGGGCAAAACAGAAAAAGGGGCCTTTGGCCGGGCCTGACTCGTCCGTCTTGTCCTGGCGCTGCGTGGGGACGCCGCGTTGTTCAAGGCACTCCATCAACGCGTCGTGCGCGGTCTCGTAAAGCACGTTGGGGCCGTCGGCGAGCAGCGGGTGATCCAAGGGGAACACGAGGGAGTAGGTCAGTTCGCGATCGTGCAGGATCGCCCCGCCGCCGGTCTGGCGACGGACGACGGGCAGATCGCCTGCGGGTGGGGCGAGCTTTGCGTAGTCGGCGTGCTTCTGAAAATACCCCAGTGAGATGGTCGGGGGAGACCATTGGTAGGTGCGCAGGGTCGGCGCGGAGCCGCCCTCTCCGACGAGCGTGAGCAACGCCTCATCGCGTGCCATGTTCGTAGCGCCGTCGTGAGCCCCATCGTGAATGATGCGTAGCCGCTGGTTCTTCATAACCTACCCTCTTGAACGGGGATTTGCCGGATTGACCCCGGTTCCAAGGACCGCATAATACGCAACAGTCTCTTTACTGGGGAGAGCCGGTGCTTCGAACGCTGGGTTCACTGTGGTTTGCAGCGGTGTTGCTGATGCTGTTCCTGGTAGGTATGGCTTGCGCCACGGTCTACGAATCCATGTATGGGGCCGCACGGGCGCTGGCGGAGTTCTACACAACGTGGTGGTTTACCGGAATCCTGGCGCTGATCGGGGTCAATGCTCTGGCTTCGATGCTCATCCGCTATCCGTTCTCGAAACGGCAGCTCGCCTTCGTGCTCACGCACCTCGGCATCTTGGTGACTTTGGGCGGGGCGTTGGTGACCGTGCGTTATGGGACCGACGGATACCTCAGCTTGTTCGAGGAGCAAAGCGCCGACGCGCTGACTCTCCGCGACGGAGCGATGCTCGCGGTCAGGCGGAGAGGCACCGAGGAAAGCGCGTCGGTCGCTTTGACCGCCCGGACGTTCGATGGGTTCCGGGTAGTGGAGCGCCCCAAGGCGCCCATACTGCAACTGGGCGAGTTGCGTGTCGAAGTGGAGCGTTTCGTCCCGGACAGCGAAGTGGTCGCACGGGTGACGGATGACTATCCAGGCGATCGGCCGGCGGTCGAAGTTTCGTTGTCCGCCTCCGGTGAGGACGCTCCCAAGTGGCTGTTTGATGGTGAGCCCGACACTGTGGGGGGGCATGAGGCGCTGTTCCGCATCGCACGGGACGGCGACGAACTGGCGCGGCTGCTCTCCCCCTCGCGGCAGGGACCGCGGGCGGCCGGTGGGCTGGTTAAGGTCGAATACGAAGGCTCCCTTTACGAAGTTCCGCTGGACCGGGGTCTCAGCGAAGCCGTACCACTAGGAGACACCGGAGCGACGGCGCGGGTGCTGCGGTATCTGCCGCACGCACTGGTGGAGGGGAAGCAGCTCGTCAACAAGTCGAACCGGCCGGTGAATCCGGCAGTCGAAGTCGAGGTCGTCAGCCCGGCGGGCACCGCGAAGCGTTACGCCTTCGCCAACTTCCCCGAGTTCGCTTCCATGCACGGCAAATCGGAGATCGAGGGCTTGAAGGTGACCTTCGTCGCGCCGTCCGAAGCGGCTTCGCGGGCTCCGCTGGAGGTGATCGGTGGGCCGGCGGGCGACATGTTCGCGCGCTTCGTCCCCGATGGTGATCACCCGGTAGTGGTTCACGAACTGGAAGTGGGCGTTCCGCTGGAGACGCCCTGGCCGGGTAAGCAGTTCACCGTGCTACGGCGTTTCGAGCACGCCCGCGTCGGACAGACAATCCGCCCCGTGAGCCCGCCGCGGGAAACGTGCCAGCCGGCGCTGCTGCTCAAGATGAGCGCAGCGGACCATACCGATGAGGTGTGGGTGCAGAAATTCGGTCGAACATCGGCGATGGTCGCGGGAGCGGTGTACGAACTTGTCTACCGGTCCCGAACCATTCCGCTGGGTTTCGAGGTCACGCTGGATCGCTGCCACATCGAGCGCTATCCCGGCACCACAAGGGCGCGGACCTTCGAGAGCCACATCACGATCACCGATCCGACTGCCCAAGCCACCCTGAGTCGGGTCATCAGCATGAACCGCCCGGTGAAGTACGGTGGGTATTCACTCTATCAGTCCAGAATGCCGCGGGACGAGTCGGCTACACCGCTGGGCACCAGTGTCTTGAGCGTATCACGGGACCCGGGCAAGCCGATCGTTTTCGCCGGCTACATTATCATGCTGGTCGGCATGGTGCTGGTGCTGGGGCTGCGCATCGGGCATGTACGCAAGACCGAACGCACGGCTACTAACCGCGGAGAACGCTGAGAACGCTGAGAACTTAGAGCAGCCTCGCGGCTTCGCCGCTCGGCCGCAACCAAAGATGATTCCGGATTGGGGATTGCGGATTTCGGATTGTGGATTAGAAGAGCGGCATAAGCCCGCGGACGATGATGAACCCTGAACAGTTCAAAAGTCGAACGAAGCACTTTGCCCTCCGAGTGATCAGATTGGTGGAGACGCTGCCGCGCTCCGGAGCGGGACGGGTTATTGGACAACAGCTCCTGCGTTGTGCAACATCCGTCGGTGCTAATTATCGCGCGGCCTGTCGCGCCCGATCCCGCGCGGAGTTCATCGCCAAGATGGGGATCGTCGAAGAGGAGTGCGACGAATCGGTTTACTGGATAGAGTTGTTGGTCGAGAGCGGTCTTGTCGATGCCGCTCTCTTGGAAGATCTGAGGGGGGAAGCGGAAGAGATTCTTTCGCTGGTGGTGGCCTCAATCAAGACCTCTCGCGCGCGGCGACCGTTCGCAACCCGAGCAACGCGACACCCATTCTCCAATCCGCAATCCGCAATCCGAAATCGAGCGAGGGTTCATAGATGCTTCACGTGATGGCAACGTTAGTAGTCCTGGCTCCGCTCGCTGCGCCGGAGGCGTCTCTTCCCACTACGCTCGATCTGGAGCCGATCCGCGGGTTAGTTGTGCAGCACGACGGGCGCTGGCCGCC
>JAUWNF010000542.1 GCA_030612785.1 Phycisphaerales bacterium | reverse complement strand
GGCGGCCCCGGGCGGCCGCTGACCCCCCCCCGCCGCGCAACCGACGGGAAAGCGTGCGCCCCGCCGCTCGCGCGCCGGGCTCAGATCAGATGTGCGGCAGCCCACCCTACGCCCCACCTGAAAGTGGGAGCGGAAGTTTTCTTCTATTGCACGATTAAGCTTCGGCGGCCCCAAAACCATTTCGGTTACAGATCGAATTCCTGTACAATGAAACCGTGAACCGGTGGATCGGTCCCACCGCGGGAAGGAAACCTGCCTGGTCAAAGTACCAGGAGGGGCGAGGCAATACCATGCCATCAAGGGGAACCCGGATGATGAAGCGCACGCTATGGATCGCGGTTGTGCTGTCGTTGCTGATCTGCCTGGGAGAGCAAGCGACTGCCGCACCGCCTGCGGGGCCCGCGAAAGTCATGGACCACACCCCCAACCCACTCCCCAAGTACATGACTCCGGAGGAGAAACGTCTCCCGTTGCCCTCAGTCCCGCGCGAGGCTTATGAGACCAGAGCGCCCCCGACGGGAACGGTGCACTGTTCGGCTGAGTACGAGCTCAACGAAGGGCTGCTCATCGCCTGGGAGGGTTACGAGTCGGTCTTGAGGGACCTGACGGTCGGCGTTACCACGGGCGATCCGGACGCCATCGTCTACGTGGTCGTGGACAGTTCTTCGGAACAGACCAGCGCCTACAACTACCTCAACAACGGCGGCGCGGACATGGACCAGGTGGAGTTCATCATCCGCGTCACCGACAGCGTCTGGATGCGTGACTACGGTCCGCGCTTCATCTTCGAAGACGGGAATCGCGCGATCATCGATCACACTTACAATCGCCCGTGGCGCGAGGATGACAACGCCTTCAACGATTACCTCAGCACCCTGTGGGTCGAGCCGGAGTACGACATCCCCCTGACCCACGGCGGCGGCAACTTCCACCTGTTCGCGGGCGGCGATGCGTTCATGACCAACCTGATCCTGACCGAAAACTCGGGCCTCAGCGAACAGGACGTCAAGGACCTCTACGCCGAGTATCAGAACGTCGACCTGACCATCTACCCCGGTTTCCCCACCAGTTTCGACTCGACCCAGCACATCGACATGTGGATGTTGCCGGTAGCGGACGACAAGATCATCATCGGAGAGTACTCGATTGCCACGGGCGATCCCTACACGATCACGGAAGACGCGGTCACCGACCTGACCGCACGCGGCTACACCGTCTACCGCACACCGGGCTGGAACTCCGGCGGCACCCACTATACCTATACCAACGCCGTGATCTTGAACGACCAGGTGTTCGTGCCGCGGTTCGGCGGATCCTGGACTGCGGAGGACGGCCAGGCCCTGGCCGTCTTCGAGCAGGCGTTCCCCGATCACACCGTCAGTCAGATCTACTGCGGCAGCATCATTCACTCCGCCGGAGCGCTACACTGCATCGTCATGCACGTGCCGGCCTACATTTCCCTACCCTGCGACTTCGATCACAACGGCGAGGTGAACTTGGATGACTACGCCTGGTTCGAGGACTGCATGACCGGGCCGAGCGGGGGGATCCTGTCGGGCTGTGACTCGACGGACCTCGACGACGACGGCGACGTGGACCTTGCCGACTTCGCGGTATTCGCGGCGGTGTTCGCGCAATAGCGCCGCCGAGTGGCGTGGACCATGTGGGCGAGACAGCGTGGAGGAGAAACCGCAGCCTTCATCATCCCGGGCGGCGGGCACTGGGGAACTACGGGGACGCGACGTTACGGGTCGGGTGGAGGGCGCGAAGCAGATCGCGCTGTTCCACCATTCCCAGCAATCGGCGAGCGCCGGCCTTGGCCACCACCGGCAGCGCGCCGAGCGTGTCTTCCTCGCCAAAGGCGTCGAGCAGTTCCGGAAGCGGCATGTCCATGTGGACGACACGAGCGTTGGGGTCGGCCATATCCACGGCGGTAACCAGGTCACGGATACTGGGGTCATAGATCATGGTTCGCAGGTCTGAGAAGTGAATCACACCCACCAGTTCGTCATGGTCATTGATTACCGGGAAGTGGTTGTAGCGCGAATGCTCCACGAAATGCAGTACTTCATCCATAGTGGCGTCGGCCCGGAGAAAGCGGATGTTGGTGCGGATGATGTGCTTGACTTGCAGCGGTTCCGTGGACGTCGCCGAGGGCTTTCGCGCCAAGCCGAAGGTTCGCAATAGGGCATTGAGCGTCAGGCGCGTGATGGATACACCCTCCGCGGCAGCCGAGGTGCGACGCAGCATGGAAATGGCCTTGACTTCTCCCGTCCGGATCACCGCCCACCTAATCAGCAACGGGCCGATGAGTTCGAAAACCACGACAGACCCGAGCACGACGGTCACGAAGGTCTGAGCCAAGGGGTGGACGGTCTGGCCCAGCGGATCGCGCCAATGGTGCTCCACGTAGTCGGCGAGTCCGATGACCACCGCTGCCTGGCAGATCATCCCCAGGCCGACATAAGGCCGCACCGTGTCTGTGGCACGGGCCCAGCGGACGCCGATTCGGCATCCCAACCACTTCGCGCCCAGTCGGCCGAGGATGTAGACGACACCAACCCATCCCAGGTGACGCAATTCTTCGAGATGGAGTTGGTAGCCGGCCATCACGAAGAAGCCCGCGAAGATAGGCACGCCCACCAACTTGAGCGACGACTCGAGCTTTTCGGGGTCCAGGGCGACGTTGGCGAAGACGGCACCCATAACCAGGGCGGTCAGCAGGAAGTTATAGCTGACGCCCTGATGTTCAAGCAGCCACTTTTCGCCGTTTCCCAAGACGATGAACAGGGCGAAGAAAACCAGGACGGTCTCCGCGGTGGGGACTTTGGAGTGGAAGATGCTAATCGCGACACCCAGCGTTACCCCCAGGGCCAGACTGCCCCCGAACGCCGCGAGCAGCGCTAGCCAAAGGGAATGGGGAACGCCGGAATCGGTGGTGATCGCTCCGGTAGTCGAGAGAACCAGAAAAGCCACATAGAACAGTGCGATGCAGACGACGTTGTTTACCCCGGTCAGGCTTAGAATCGTGTCGGTCATCGGGCCTTTGGCGTCGTACTCGCGCAGGACGAACAGGGTGGCAGCGGGAGCGGTGGCAATGCCGGCGACGCCCAGCAGCAGGGCCAGCGGAAGGTATACGGCGGCATTGTGTTC
>JAUWNF010000239.1 GCA_030612785.1 Phycisphaerales bacterium | reverse complement strand
CATGCGATAAACCCATCTGCTCTGTCAACGGCTCCATTCCGTCAGGCAGCTTCGAGCGCCCTCGGATTCCAGTCTTGATCGTCCCGCATCATCGCCCAACACCAGATCAGCACCCGCCTGGCCACCGCCACGATGGCGATCTTTCGTCGCGACGGACACCCGCGACAGACTCGATCGAAAACTTGTCTCATCCAGGGGTTGGTTCTCAACCCCAAGCTGCGGGCTGCTCGGCTCGTCTGTGACTAGCCTCGGAGGTGGTATCAGGGCTCGCTTCGCTCGCCCTGGGCTCTATTCCGTCGTCCGCTGCGCGGCTGGAACCCGGCGAACACCGTCACGGAACCAGAATCTCGCAGAAGAGGCTGGAGCCGTCCACGTCTTCGATTGCCGCGATTGCCGCGTGAAGGTCGAGTGACCAAGCCAGGGCGCAAAACTCATCGGGGGTGACGGTGGTGGCTTTGAACCCATCCTTGCACACAATGACGCCGTCGCGGGTTTGCTCCCAGTCGATTTCGCCGAGCAGGCCGTGCTGCGCTTGCAACTGAAACCATTCCAACCGGGCATTCCAAAACCGCTCCGCATAGCTGGACAGCAGGACCGTGCCGCCGGGCCTGGTGACGCGGACGCTTTCGCGGATCAAATCGCGGGGGTCCACCTTGAACGCGGAGATGCCATTCTGGAGGCACAGGACGACATCAAAGACCGCGTCCGCAAAGCCCAGGGCCACAGCGTTCATCGCCGCTAGACGACAATTGGAGAAGGCACTTAACGGTTCTCTGGCGAGGCCGAGGTTCGCCAAGGAGGTGTCGATGCCGACCACGGTGCGAGCGATGGGCGCCAGTTTTTCGAGCACGCGGCCGTAGCCGCAGCCCAGTTCCAGGACCAGGTGGGACGAATCAATCTTGCTCAGGGCGTGATCGATTTCGGCTTCGAGATACTGTCGCGTGCGCGGCGGCGCGACTTCGTAACAGCGTCGCAGTCGCTGGGCCGAGAGCTTGTCCGCGTAGTATCCGGCCATAAATGTGCCTCCCACGACGTGTGCGCAGAAACACGACGATAGTTCATATATAGGGGGAATAAGGGGCGTTGCCCACCCCTCCTGCCCGAGGCCGGGCTCACTTCTGCGCCGAGGCGCATGTCCCCCGGCTACATGTGGCCTGTGTTCTCCACGGCAGGAGGCGCCTGTTAGAAGGCAAGCTTAAGCGGCTTATTGAAATGCGCGGCGACACGGTATCGCAGGCCGGCCCCGCCATCCCCCAGACGATCCACGCGCACCACCGTGCCGGTCCCTCGAACCCGCCCCGGGTAAGGGGAATGCCCGTCACCGGGCGGCACCTCCAACTCCATCTCCAGGGACACACCGACCGGGAAATCGTCGCTCTCCGCCTCAAAGCTGACTCCGCCTGAACTGACGTCGTCGGTGACGGTGCGATAGGTCACCTTGCGGCCGGCAGTATCCGCAACGCACTCGATAGGAAGGCGGATACCCACCCGGCGATGTTCCCTCCGCTCTTCCTGGTGCTGCATGATCGTGACTCCGCGGCTTCCACCTCCTAAACTCGCGGCAAGCTTGGTGCCATTCTTGCGTCACCCGTCCCCGAATCTGGCCATCTGTTGATAACCTATTCAATTACAGAGGGTTAGACTCGGATACCCCCGTGCCGGACGTGGGGTCAGGCGTTCGCCTCGCTCCCGGTGCGTTGCCTCCGCTCAACGAACATGCCCAGGATGAGTAGTCCCCGCGGCACCGCTTGCGCATTGGCTCCCCCGAACTTGAATAATCACCGCCGAACAGTATGCTGATTACGTCTTAGAAAAGCCCTGGGGTGTCTGCTCGCGGGGGAGACTGGCGATATGGCGAAAACGAAGCAGGGACCCGCTCTGTTCGAGTTGCTGAAGGGCACCCGCGAGCATCGCGCCGACGCCCGCCGTCAAGCACCTGGAGAACCGCCTCAGGATGAGGTTCTGGTGCGGGAGGATCGTCGCGAGAGCCGCACACCACCGGGGTTGCCGCCGGGCACGGGCGAAAGCACCCGCCCTCCAGTGGAGTCCAAGGAGAGGTCGTTTTGCGAGGTGAGCGGCGGTTGCGTTCGCTTTTCGCTGACGCAACGAGCGGCGACCATCGTGCTCGCCGTTGTGGTATTGGCCCTGGTTGGCATGTTCTATGTCGGCTATCATTTGGGAGAGGTGCGTGGCAAGGAGAAGGGGAGGCGGGCGGTTCAGGCGCGCGTGGCCGACGAGATCGAAGAGGCCCGCCGCGCGGCACCGACTCGAAACCTCTTTGACGGAATCGGCAACGATCCCACGGCGGCGGTGACCGGGCGGGGCGGCGAGCCACCCGCCAGAGGACCTGCGGCGGCTGTCGGTGGGAACTACGTTGCACACGACGTGTCTTGGGTGTCGGGGCACAACTACATCGTAGTACAGGATTTCAAGAGCGATGCCTGGAGTGATGCTGTCCGGGCACGGGAATTTTTGGAAGAGAACGGGGTTGGGACCACCATCCTGGAACTGGAGCGGTCGGAAACGTACAAGTATCGCCTAATGACGGTCACCGGGTTCAACTTGGACGACACGGTGCAGAAGAAGCTGGCGGACGAATACCTCAACAAGGTGCGGGACATCGGGCAAGCTTATTCCGAAGGCGGTGGGCGGTATGACTTCCAGAGCGCGTACTTCAAGAAGTTGACAGGCAACCATTGGTAAGGAGTTCGTCCAAATGTCGTTGGACAAATCATTAAAGAGTCGGACCACGCTGGCGCGCCACCGTAACGTGCTCAAGCGGGCCGAGCGCATCGAAATCCTCAAGCAGGACGACCGTTGGGAGGAGGGGCAAAGCCCGATCGGTCTGCCCAAGGTGGCCAATCGCAAGGCCAAGGTTGGCAAGAAGGACAAGGCCGCCAAAGCCGAAGCCGGCGAGAGCACTACTGAGGGCGCCGGCGGCGCTGGATCCAGCGCAGCCAAGTCATAACCCCGGCTCGCTCCGTTTCCCGAATGGCGTCACGAAGGATTCCGCATGAACGCCAACCGCTTTATCGCGGAGAAGGTCGCGGCCGTGGATGTCTCGGGCATCCGGCGTATCTTCGACATGGCCGCCACCATGACCAGCCCGATGGATCTCTCCATCGGTCAGCCCGACTTTGACGTTCCCGAATCGGTCAAGCAGGCCGCCATCGACGCCATCCAGGCCGGGCACAGCGGCTACACGCCCACGCGCGGACTGCCCGTGTTGTGCGAGCGCATCGATGCCAAGGTTGCCGGCGAGTTCCCCGGTTGGGACCCGATGGTCATGGTCACCTGCGGTGTGTCCGGCGGGCTGTTGCTGGCGCTGATGGCCTGCCTGAATCCGGGCGACGAAGTAGTCTACGGCGATCCCTACTTCGTGTCCTACAAGTCGCTGCCGCATCTGGTCGGCGGGAAGTCGGTGATCGTCGATCTGGACGACGGTTTCCAGCCCGACCCGGAAAGATTCGCTGCCGCGATTACGCCGAAGACTAAACTGATCGTGCTAAACTCGCCCAGCAACCCCACGGGCGTGGTCAGCACCGGCGAACGGGTGCGGGCCATCGCCGAGCTGGCCCGCAAGCACGATCTGCTAATCCTCTCCGACGAGATTTACGACCTACTGAGTTACGACGGCCGCTCGCCCAGCCCCGCGGACTTCGCCCCGGAGCGGACGCTCCTGCTCCGCGGGTTCGGCAAGAGCTATGGGATGACCGGCTGGCGGATGGGTTTCGCCGCCGGACCCCAGGAGATCGTCACCTCGATGATGAAGATTCAGCAGTACACGTTCGTCTGCGCCCCGCACATGGCCCAGCGAGCGGTGCTCACCGCGATGGACACGGACATGTCCGCCACCGTCGAAGCCTACCGTGTCAAGCGTGATCTGGTGATCAGCGAACTGAGGGACGCGTTCGAGTTCGTCAAGCCCTCCGGCGGGTTCTACGTCTTCCCCAAGGCTCCGGCGAAGTACGCCTCGGGTACGGCCTTTGTCGAGGCCGCGATCAAGAACAACGTGATGATCATCCCCGGGAACGTGTTCAGCGAGCGGGACACGCACTTCCGCATCAGCTACGCCGCGGACAACAAGGTACTCAAGAAGGCCTGCGCCGTGCTCTGTTCTCTGGCGGGCTGAGGGGGGACGGCATACTCGCGCCGGCCCCTACGGACAATTTGGCGGTTGATCCGCTCCGCCGAAGCATTCCTGGAAAACTGCGAAATCAGCCAGGTCCACATCGCCGTCATCCTCGATGTCGGCCTGGGCGAACTGCTCGCTTGAGCACTCGCCCGGCGGAGTGGCGACGCCCGGACCGGCGAGGCAATCGACAAACTGGTCGAGATCGTCGAGGTCCACGTCGCCGTCACGGTTCTGATCGGCCGGCGGCGGTCCGGGCCAGCCGGCCAACCGGGCCATCATCCACCAGAAAGCCCGGCCTTTCAGGTTGCAGATTAGTGGCTGCGAATGCGCACAGGAGCATGATACGCACAACTCGTCCCCCGGATGGGCGTCACACCACTGGGTCGGCCAGTTTCCTCCGCTGTAGTCGCCGTTATCGTTGCAGCCAAGGTCCAGGAAGTATTCCCAGTCCGGGTTATAGCTTTCGATGTCGGCGAAATCGAACAGAACCATTCCGTTCGACGTGCAATAGTCACGGACTTGGTTGTTTCGTGCGTGGAGGTTTCCCCCTTCGCCGCTTCCGTCGGTGTGCCCGGTCATAAGAATGAAGTTCATGGCCGGATACTCGACCTCGAACTGCGCCATCGTATCAAGGTAGGACTGTGTGTAAGCTTCGCTGGCTGACGACTGCTGCCCACACCAGGACCACATGGAGAAGTCGTAGTTTCCGGTGTCCGCCACGGCCCGGGTGCGGTCCTTGCCAGCCTCGGTGGCCCAGTAATCTTCCGGTGTGATGTAGGTTTCCGGCGGGTTTCCATCATACATGCGCAGGGCCGGTGGGTCTTCAATGGGAGGCAGCCCTTCGCTGCTACTAGCGCGCCGCGCAAAACTGTAGTTGTCATCGATGGTCTCCAGCAACTCCGCCCCGCTATTAATCTGGCTGCCGTGGGACGTGTGTGCGTAATGGATCGTGAGCAGCTTGGCCTGCTCGATCCAGTAGTCCGGAATCGTGCAGGCCTTGGTGCACTTATGATCGATGACGATAGCCTCCTGCGCGAAAACGCCGGTGACGTTGAACAGCAGCAGACCGGCAATGAGCAGAAGCAAGGTGGGATGGAATCTAAGCGGCGTCTTGTAACGGTACATGAATACAACTTCCTCCTCTCAGCTCACGCCAGCACGCGACGTGAGCGCGGTTATGACGCATCCGCGTCGACGTTCATCAAGCAGCTTACTTAACGCTTCTGTATTCACCGTCACCCGCAGGCAGACCCAATCGCTTTCTGCGGGAATCTGCCGCAGGTGACGGCCGATCGGCCTTGTCGGTAAGGGCTCCCTAGCGTGGGCTTCGCTCTCTCTCTCTTTCTCACCGACAAGGCTCAGCGGGCATTTCCCTCCGAAAACCGCCGCTTTGCAGCGAAACACGGTTCATGTTCGGCGGGACGGGTGGGATCGCCAATCTTATAAGCAACATCTGCGCTCGGCGCGCTTACAAACAGGCTACCTAAAGCGCACAGAGGGGTCAATACACGCGCCGTGAAGCGACCAATGGGGTGTGGCCATATTCCGGGGTGCGGTTGATTTGTTCGCCCCACAGTTACACTGGGTGCAGTCTACGGTACTCGTACCTCATGGATTGCCGCACATCTGATCGGAGCCCGGGGCGCCACCCCCCGGGGGCACCGGTTGCCCGGCCGTGGGGGCCCGGGGCGGGGGTGGGGG
>JAUWNF010000469.1 GCA_030612785.1 Phycisphaerales bacterium | reverse complement strand
CCGCCGCGGGGGACCAATTCGGCAGGTCTGTGGCGGTCTCCGGCGACGTGGCCGTGGGCGGAGCGTATTACGACGATGACGTGGGCGCGGATTCCGGCGCCGCTTACGTGTACCGCTACAACGGGTGCACCTGGCTTGAGGAGGCCAAGCTCATCGCCTCCGACACCGAGGAGGGTGATTACTTCGGCGAGTCGGTCTCCGTCAGCGGCGACGTGGCCGTGATCGGGGCGTCGTACGACACGGCTGGGGCGGGGCGTTCGGGCTCGGCCTACGTGTTCCGCTACAACGGCGTCGCGTGGATCGAGGAAGCGAAGCTCACCGCCTCCGACGCCGCCGCCATGGACGAGTTCGGCGACGCGGTGTCCGTTGATGGCGACGTGGTTGTAGTCGGGGCGTGGTACGACGATGACGCGGGCCCGAATTCCGGCTCGGCCTATGTGTTCCGCTACAACGGGGAAGAGTGGATTGAGGAGGCCAAGCTCACCGCCTCCGACGGCGCGGGGCAGGACAGATTCGGCCATTCGGTTTCCGTCAGCGGGAACGCGATCGTGGTCGGAGCGTATTACGACGACGACGCGGGAAGCTCGTCGGGCTCAGCCTACGTGTACCGCTACGACGACCCGATCCCCGAAACCTGGAGCGAGGAGCCCAAGCTCACCGCCGCCGACGCCGCGGCGGGGGATCGTTTTGGTTATTCGGTCTCGATCAGCGGCGACGTGGCGGTGATCGGGGCGCACGGCAACGACGATGCGGGAAGCGACTCGGGCTCGGCCTACGTGTTCCGCTACGACGGGGCCAGTTGGTCCGAGGAGATCGAGCTGACCGCCTCGGACGCTGAGGCCGGCGACTACTTCGGCCATGCGGTCTCCGTTGACGGCAGCGTGGCCATGATCGGGGCGAGTCGCGACGACGATAACTGCCCCGACTCCGGTTCGGCCTACGTCTTTTCTAACACCGACGGGGCGTGGAACGAGATAGCCAAGCTGACCGCTTCCGACGGAACGGGGGAGGACCGGTTCGGCTATTCGGTTTCCGTCAGCGGCGTTGCGGCTCTGATAGGTGCACATCTGAACGACGACGTGTATGCGGCCGACCCGGATTGTGATTCCGGCTCGGCGTACGTGTTCCGCTTCCGTCCCGACGTGCGCAGCCTGCTGGTGGATCACCGTTTCAATGACAGTGTGGACAGCGCGGACTTACGGGCCGACGCACCGGGGCAGGACTGGTACGAAAGCCGACAGCATGTTCCGGAGCTGCTCGAACTCGACCTCAACGACATAGGCAGTAACAACATAGGCAGCAATGCGACGAAGAAAGCTCGATTAGAGGAAAGCTTGGCCGGGGGGAATGCCTATGTGAGCCAGGAGTTCGTTTGGCCGCAGACCAACGTAGCCTCGGTCCAATGGGACATCTACGTGGATTCAATCATGGACATCGACGAGGTTCCCGATCGAGCCGGCTGGATGCTGATCGGCGATGCGACCCACCCGGGCCGACCCGGGCCGAATTCAGACGACCCCGAACGCTGGGTGTTCATGGGCTTCTCCAAACCTGGGGGCGGCCCCACGGGACCCATGGACCTGGTGGCGTGCGCCCGCGACGACCCGTGGAGCGACTGCACCATCGTGGCTGCTGGACTGAACCTGGACCAATGGTATACCATCGAGGTGGTCGGTTCCTTGAGCCGGGGGGAGTATGATATCTACCTGGATTGGGAGTACCAGACCACGGTCACCTCGCGGAATGAGAAGACCAGCGTTACCCACGTCAGTTTCGCCCAGTGGGACGACGGGGCCGGGACCTTTTACGTGGACAACGTGACCACCGAACCGCTGCCCAGCCCGCATCTGCTGGTGGATTCGGATTTCAACGACAGCCTGAACTCTGCGCAGTTAATAGCGAACACGTCGGGGCAGGACTGGTATGAGAGCCGGGGGGAAGACCCGGGCCTGCTAACGCTTGACGACACTAACGTGGGCGGTAACGACACCAACAAAGCCAAGCTCAGTGAGAACACGCCGATGGGGGACGCGTATCTGACCCAGGCTTTCTGCCCCATGCAAACCGGTGTCTTCGCGGCACAATGGGACATTTACGTGGATTCGATCGTGGACCTCGGGGATCCCGATCGGGCCGGCTGGATGCTGATCGGAGATGATACCTGCGGGTCCAATGGACCGAATTCAGAGGATTCTGAACGCTTTGTGTACATGAGCTTCTACAGAGATGGGGGCGGAACCGCGGGAACCATGGACCTGGTGGCGCGGGACCGCGATGACCCGTGGGAGACATTCACGACGGTGGCTGCCGGACTGAACCTGGACCAGTGGTACACCGTCAAAGTGCTCTGTGATTTGGACGCGGACACTTATGACGTCTACGTGGATGGGCAGCAGGCCACGGTCACCTCGCGCCAGGTAAAAACCAGTGTGACGCACATCAGCTTCGCCGAGTGGAATGACGGGGCCGGGACGTTTTACGTGGACAACGTGACCGCGACGAAGCTGGAATGCACCACCGACAACCACTGCGATGACCACAACCCGTGCACCACGGACACCTGCGAGTTCGACGAATGCGTGTTCACGGCGGTGGCCGACGGTATTCCCTGCGAAGACGGCGAGTTCTGTAACGGTGCCGAGGTGTGCAGCAACGGGTGCTGCCGTGCCGGCTACCACCCGTGTGTGGTCGGCAGCGAGTGGTGCGACGAAAACGCGGATGCGTGCTTCGTCCTCGGTGACCACAACGGCGACGGCATCCTGGACCTTGACGACTACGCGTCCTGGCCGGCATGCATGACCGGTCCGCGCAACGGCCCGTGCACCGTGGACTGCGAGATGTTCGACTTTGACCTGGATGCGGACGTGGACTTAGCCGACTTCGCCGCATTCCAGGAGGCCTTTACCGAGCCGTAGACCGTGACCGACCCGGGCACGGATCATAGTACCCAGGCCGCTCTTCGGAGCGGCCTGCTCTATGGCAGGAAGGCATCAGGACAAGAAGAGGTTGACAGGACGGTTGCGAATTCGGCTTGTCCGCCTGCGCGGATTGTGGCGCGGCATGCAGCGCTCGCGCATCTCCATGTTCGCCCGGTTGGAACACCGATGGACTCAGGCGGAGAGGTCGAGTTGGCCGCCGGGGTGATGGTCGGGATGGCTGCCGGCCGATGATTGCACCGACTGAGCCCCACTCAGTTCCGTGGCGTAGTAGTCGGCCCGGAAGACACTGGCGGACGACTGGATCATCAGCATCCGGCTCGACTCGTTCAGTTGGGTGAGTCGGGTCAGGGCGCCGAACTCGCCGCCGTTTCCGGGGGCGGCTTGGCCGTCCTTGCCCAGCAGCAGTTCCAGGATCAACAAACCAATGATCATGCGCAAAAGCGGGTTATTCTCGAGGTTGACGCCGAGCGAATTCAAGAACCCATCCACCTGAGAATGCACCTGGGTGATCTGGGTCATGCTCGACTGCATCGAGACCGTCTGGGACGAGGCGGTTACCGACGAGCCCGCTGTGGCAGTCTGGCTGCCCGCCGGCGCTTGCCGGCCGCC
>JAUWNF010000184.1 GCA_030612785.1 Phycisphaerales bacterium | reverse complement strand
CGCGGCGACCGATTCCGCGACGTGCTCCTCGCGGTCAGTGTCGGACAGATGGCGGAACTGGATGTTGGCGTGCTTCTCGACCGCAGGCACGTATTTCAAGAACGCGGCGTTGACGGCTGCGGTGTCATTGCCGGATCGGTCCTGGGGAAGGGGAATCGCTTTCGGTATGGCAGACATAGGGATGCTCCTGTTAATGGACCATCCCCGGGGACGGGGACGGTCGAGGTATCGACAGTCCCCGCCGCGGCGGGGCTCAGAAAATCACTCTGGACGGATGGCCTTGCTGCAGAGAGCGAAGCTACGAGTATCGAGCCGTGGTTAGCCGCCCGTAAAACAGAAGCGGGCCGCCAGAACTAGGCGACCCGTTATGATGCTTCGGTTATGCTGTTGCCGATCAGTGTTTCCTGCGACGCAGAACTGCCAAGCTGCCAACCAGCAGCAGACACAACGTGCCGGGTTCCGGGACCACGGAAACGTTGTCAAGGTACCACCGGGCTGAGCCACCGGGGTCAGACACGTGCGATGAATTCATTGCGGCGACGCCGTCGCTGGGGTTCAGGAAGCGCATAGAAACGACCGATCACGGAACGGACCTGATGACTAACTTCCCCTAGTACGATAACACGCTGGGGGCTGGAATTGACCTGACCCAACGGTCGGCGGCGGCACGCTTGGGGCCGCAGTCTGCGACGTGCGTTTCTCCTATATTAAGGCACGTCAAAACCCTGTATTCCTTAACCATTACAGCACGCCTGGGTTACGCATCTCGCCAGTTCGGCCAGAATGGCAGATATGGTTCCCAAGTTCAAAGTCCATCTCACCGCCCTCATCGCCGAACGTCTGCTGTACGTGCGCCCGAATGGTTCCGAGCCGGGTCTGCTGGATCCGTGAGTAGGGGCAGATGATCGATCACTTCGACCGGCCCACCCAGCGGGAGTTCGTCAAGCACGGCCGGTCGTTGTTGGGTTTCTCGGTCAGGGCGGAGGTCCTCCTGGAATCCTGCCTCGGTCGGTGGGGGCGGGAGTGGGCTTGACCTGATGCGCTCGAACAGCGCTCGGGACGTCCCCGCCATCGACGACGCTCTCGTACGGCTCGGGAGTCCGGGTCTCAGTATGCTCGGTCGTGCCTACGGGGCTCCTTGGCCAGATCAACGAGAATCGTCGGATCCGCGCGGATCAGCCTGCGGACCAGCCTGATGTAATTCTTGTCATTCCAGCCCTTCCGTAACGAACTGATCCTCTTCACCATCCATTTGAGCAGATCGTGGTTCTGGGCGAGGGTCTGCTCGGGGAGCCCGCTCCAGGGGATCTCCTGCACCAATGACGTCGCCATCCGTACGGCCTCGACCGCCAGCTCGATGTCGCCCTCCTTGCCCTGCTTCCGGGTATCGATTGCCTGGTCGAGGATGTCCATGAACCGAGCTACATCCCGAACATCTGCAGGAGCGTTGGTCTCAACGTCGAACCTGTGCGGTGAGCAGTTGGGCATGGCCACGGCCGCAGTCCGCAGGGCTCCCCTCGCCGCGGCAGCGAAGCTGTTGCACAACGTCGCCAAGGTTGATCCGCCCGGCCCACGGAACTCCTCCCAGTATGCGCCCAGCAAATCGAGCAACCGGTGCAGGCACCGCTCAAGAGATTTCGGGCAACGGGCGATGGCGTGCAGAGAGGGCGTCTGCTGGTCGTGCCCCAGGTCGTCAGTAATTGCTCCCTCAATTGCAGTAGATTCCATCGTCACATCTCCGTCGCTCCATCGAAACCCAACATGTTCCTGCTTCCCATCCATCAGGATATCAGCCACGGCCGAATTGCGCCACAATCACGTCGGCGGTGATCAGGTTGCCTGAACATTGGGAAACTCCTTTGGCCCGCCCCCAGTTCAGGCGGCAATGTTGCGAGGCGAGACCGCTCCGTGGGAACAGACGCATCAATGCATCAGGGGAACAGCAGCTCAGGCTCCTCGCCGCGCAGCAATCGCACCCCGCGGGTGTAGCGCGCCCAAACCTCGTCCGCCAACTGCGTGAACACCAACTTTTGCCCCGCGACCTCGTCGGCATAGCAGATGCACCGCATGACCTCCTGAATACGCTCCAGTTCCTGCGTGTACCGGTCCAGCGTTGCAGCGAGCCGCAGTACTTCTGCAAGCCAGACGCGATGCTGCCATTCTCGATTGCGGGCCTCGCCCCAGTCCTGCTGCTTTCGGCAGACTTCCGCAACGTATTGGTGGGTGTCGAGCAGGCGCGAAGCGTTATCGTACATCCCCGGCATCGTGACACGCGCAATGCATTCAACAGCCCACCTGTAGGTTTCCGGCAGCTGAAACTCGACCCTGAGCCAGTCGACGGCGCGGTCGACGTTGGTATCCAGGTTGCGCGGCTCATGCGTCCACGCCGGACGCGCGCTGGGAAACACCCGGCCGCGCGAACACTGTTCCATCCGCCAGGGCTCCCTCATGATGGCGCACAGGAACTGCAGGGCGGGCAGTATGTCCCGGATCTTCTGATCGAACAGGTCAAACCAAGTCGGCAGACACGATTTGGTGGCCGTCACTCCAGCGGTTATGCCCATAGTGCTCTCCCATCGACGATAACAGCCTCGACATCGTCTTCGAACTCCTCAGCGGATTCATCTGCCGTCCTGGCGAACTGATGCTCGAAGCAGGTCGCGGCTGCGTCTGTCAGGAACCGGCTGAGCTGCGCCGGAGCGGAGCTTCCCGGTACCGGGAGTACAGGGCCAACGCCATGAGTCACCGCCGCCAGTTTCTGGGGACCGAGATTCTCGGATTGGGAATGACGTGTGATATCTTCAGTGGCAGCCATCGGCCCTCCTCACAGGTCGGTGGTCAAGGCCGGGCCGCGAGCCCAATACTCGCGGCTCGGCTTCTTCAGTTATAGCGCAACACATGCGGCAGCGCAAGTCGAGCAAGTGGAAATACCACAAAAAAACTCAAGAGCATGCGGACCGGACTGTGCGGTCGCAATGGGTCGCAGCAATCATCTCGCCCCGCCCGGGCCCCCCACAGCGTCCGGATCGATGTCACGGAGCGCTGGTGGCACGCGTAACGCGTTACGCGAGTATTCCGAGAGCCTGCGGTATTTCGAGGTGGCAAAGCTGCTTGGACCAGAATAGTAGCTGAGGCGCACGCTCATGTAGCGTCGTCGATCCTGGACAGGACGGAGAAACGGTGTTCGGCGAACTGTGAGCCATGCGTACGTGTTAGCGATGGTCTTACTGCCGCGGGCGGAATTGCGCCAGGACTGGAATCCTGGTAGAATAGCCAGCCAGAAAGAGCAGTATGCTCGACGTTGTCAGCGCAACTGCGGCGGGTTCCTCGTGACCCGCTGCAGTTGTGCATTTGACGGGGAAGGGCCGGATGGATATAGTATCGAGGTCATGGGCGTGTTGCCCATGACGACATTTTGACAACGTCGAGCGGTCGTGCGTTCCCGTATTCGCCAAATTCGCCAAAAAAGTTCCCAGAAACAGAACGCATCGGCATAGCAGGGCTTTCCGGACGAAGCACACAATACCGCCGACGGTTCCTTATCGACCCTTTTTAGAGGAGCCGACGGTATGGGTACACCAGTTCATTACGAATCCGAGTCTTCTGTTTCCACCATAGTCAAGCCAGGTCGTGGGGTCGTCACGGACTCAACTCTTCAGTCGCCGTCGGTGGATTTGGCCACCGCCGCGGCTTTTCTCGAAGACCTGTTTGGGCCAGGTGATCTGATCGAGTTCCATTTCTTAGAGACGTGGACCGAACATGGCAAGCCGGTCACAGGCAAGCTCGATCGGCGGTTCTTGAGTAGATCTGAAGCATCTGATCAACTTCGCCAGTGGGCGGATCGCAATGGGGAACCAACCTTCAAGAACGTGTTGGTCGGCGTATGCCCTCGCCCCGCTCTGGGCCGCGCGAAGGTCAACGACGTCCAGGTGGTGAAGACGGTCTGGGTAGACATCGCCGGAGAGCTGGACCCCGAAGACCTGAAGATCCGTTGCCAGATGTTGGAGCTGCCCGAACCGTCGTGGACGGTCAGAAACGGCAGCAGTGTTCAAGTCTACTGGATACTCTCGGAGCCGCTGGTCATAGACGGTGACTTCATCCGAAAGCGGGCCCAGGGTGTGCTCAGGACGCTTGCCAAGGAATTCGGCGGCAGCAACGAAAACCTGACGGCGTGCGCGTCATTGCCCGGCTTCAACAACGTCCACAATGCTCGCAGCGGAGATCCTCCGAGGCCATGCCTCGGCCGCCGGAGCGAGTCCAGGGTCGGGAGTGTCTTCGATCTCGAACGGAGTTTCGACTTAGCCTGCGGCAGGATCCTGTACCCTGACCCATCGACGGAGCCACCCGACTCAACGCCGGATAGCGGGGTCGCCCCTCAGATAGTCGACGAGGTTCGCGCGATCCTTCAGCGCGGCCTCGGTTCCGACCCAGATCAAGCCGAGTTTGAAGCTGCTGAGCGGTTGGTGTACGCAAGCGTGGATCACAATCGCTGCCGGGAAATCGTACGCGGCTCGGGTCGCTTCACCGATCCTGATGACGAGCGCTTCGAGAGCTTCTGGCGGCTCGTCTGCGCCCAGCGGCACTGCCGCTTGGGCAGCCACG
This sequence comes from Phycisphaerales bacterium, assembly GCA_030612785.1. GTDB lineage: Bacteria > Planctomycetota > Phycisphaerae > UBA1845 > UBA1845 > JAAEQG01. The sequence goes on along the minus strand of JAUWNF010000184.1, from coordinate 2,134 downwards.
GGCGTGCCCGGTTTCAGCCTACGGATCTGGGCAACGCGGAGCGACTGGTGAACATTTTCGGCGACGGCCTTCGTTACGTAGGGCCTTGGAGGAGATGGCTGACTTGGAACGGCAAGCAATGGCAGGAAGACGACACCGGGGAGGTCATGCGGTGCGCACGGATGACCATTCGCTCCATTTACCGCGACGTGAAGGCGGAGATCGACGAACACAAGAAAATGAATCTCGCCAAGCACGCGGTGAGGTCCGAGTCGGCAAGGGCGCTGACGGCGATGGTGAAGCTTGCGGAATCTGATCACAAAGTGGCGATCCGACCGGCGGACCTTGATGCTGACGCATGGCTGTTGAACTGCAGGAACGGAACAATCGACCTTCGGTCCGGCCAGTTACATGAGCACTGCCGAGACGACATGATCACGAAGATAATTCCCGTCGAGTACAAGCCTAATGCGAAACACCACCGGTGGATCAGGTTTCTCCTGGAGATCTTCGCGAAGAACCGGGAATTGGTCCGGTTTGTGCAGCGCTACCTGGGCATGGCGTTGACGGGCGACGTCCGTGAGCAGGTCGTCGTCATCTTCAATGGGGGTGGTTCGAACGGAAAATCAGTGCTGATCGACACTGCGCTGGGCATGATGGGCGAGTATGCGACCATCACCGCCCCCGAGCTGCTCACGTCAAGCTGCCAGGACCGTCATCCGACGGAAATCGCCGACTTGGCCGGACGGCGGCTTGTCGTCAGCTCCGAAACTGACGAGGGCCGCCGAATGCGCGTCCAGTTTATCAAGCAGGCCACCGGCGATGCGTCCCTGAAGGCTCGTCGCATGCGGGAGGATTTTTGGGCATTCCCGCGTCAGTTCAAACTCCTGCTCGTGACCAACAATCTGCCGCGCGTCCGAGAGGAATCCCACGCCGTGTGGCGGCGGATCAAGGTGGTACCGTTCGACGTCACCATCCCCGACGATAAGCAGGACCGAACTCTCGTGGCGAAGTTGCGGGATGAATGGCCCGGCATTCTTGGGTGGGCGGTACGAGGCTGTCTGGACTGGCAAAGAACCGGGCTGTGTTTTCCTGCCGCCGTCGAGAAGGCTTCGCTCGCGTATCGCCAGCAGGAGGACCTCATCGAGCAATTTCTCGAAGACTGCTGCGTCACCGGCAATATCCACTCGTTCGCTGTCACGCGCAAGGCCATCCGAAAGGCCTACGGAGCCTGGGCCAAAGAGGTCGACGAACGGGCGACGCTCAGTCGGAACGCTTTCTATAAGCGGCTGCGCGAGCGGCCCGGCGTGACAGAGTATCGCGGGTCGGACGGACGCGGATTCGTTGGTATCCGCCTCGCCCATCCAGCGGCTTTTCTCGATCTTGGAGAGCAACGAGCGGAAGACGAGTTCATCAGCCGGGTGCTGGCGGCAAGGTCACCCTCGGCCGAGCAACTAGCCCAGCAGATCGCGGAGCAGACCGAAGAGGCCGACCCTGCCGCGGGTGGTCAGTCGCTGCCCGCGGGTGCCGATTCGACGACGACGGGCGGCTCGGGACCCGCAGATGGTCCGGTGGATGACGGCGGAGGCTCCTGATTCGAGCGGGTTATTGATCGGGCAATGACAGAATGACAGTTTTTAGCACGAATCCCGGTAAACGCCATACAAAACGTTCGTAAAGCGTTAAACCAGAAAACGCTGAAAAACTGTCATTCTGTCATCGAAGTAGAATCGGTGTTGGCGAGCACCGAAGAATCCTGTCCGGGCGACCGCTTTCGGGTCGGCGGGATCACTGTAGCGAACGTGCAGCCGTACTTCCTGCTCGACGCAGGTGCCGGTGTGCCGTGAAAGATCCGTTGTTCCAAGAGGTGGAAATCCCCTTAGTCGAAGTACGCCCGCTCGATCGCCGCGCACGCTTCAGCCACCATCCGCGGGTTTCTCTTGAGATAATAGTCGCTCACTCCGGCTAGTGTCACCCCATGGAAGTGGCGTCCCTGGCGGCCACCATGTTCGTGGTGCCTGGAACAATGAACATGCGCACGCGCGCGCATTTCCCCGCTCTCACGATCATCGAAAATGGACGCTGCAACTTCGCTAAGGCGGAGGGACGGCAGATGCTGTGTCCCGGCTGGTGGTCAGCCGGAGTGATTCCGGAT
>JAUWNF010000587.1 GCA_030612785.1 Phycisphaerales bacterium | reverse complement strand
CGCGTCGAGAATAGCCACCAGCGACACCTCCGGCAGGTCCAATCCCTCGCGCAGCAGGTTGATCCCCACCACCACGTCGAACTTGCCGGCGCGGAGGTCGTTGAGAATATCTACCCGCTCCAACGTGTCGATCTCGCTGTGCAGGTAGCGTCCGCGCAGCCCCTCCTGCTGAATATACTGGGCCAGGTCCTCCGCCAAGCGCTTGGTGAGCGTGGTGACCAGCACGCGCTCGCCGGCGGCCACGCGCTCGTTGATTCTCTGCAAAAGGTCGGGCACTTGTCCACGGGCCGGCTGAACCTCGATGGTCGGGTCACATAGTCCCGTCGGTCGAATAATCTGCTCGACCACCTCGCCGCCGCACTGTTCCAGTTCCCACGGTGCGGGCGTGGCGGAGACGAACAGCACCTGGTGCCACATCCCCTGGAATTCCTCGAAGCGCATCGGCCGATTGTCCAGGCACGAGGGCAGGCGGAAGCCGTGCTCGACCAACACCTCCTTCCGTGAGCGGTCGCCGGCGTACATGGCCCGAATCTGGGGGATGGTCACGTGCGACTCGTCCACGATCAGCAGGAAGTCCTCGGGGAAGTAATCGATGAGCGTGTACGGCTTAGCGCCCGGGGCGGTACCGTTCAGGTGACGGGAGTAGTTCTCTATCCCGGAGCAGTAACCGGCTTCGCGCAGCATTTCGATATCATACCTGGTGCGGGCGGCCAGACGCTGGGCTTCGAGCAGTTTGCCGTGCCGGCGGAACTCCATCAGCCGCTGGTCGAGTTCTTCGGAGATTGATTGCACCGCCGCCTCGATACGGTCTTCGGGCATGACGTAGTGGACCGCCGGGTAGATGAAGATGCGCTCCTGGGCGGCCAGCCCCTGCCCGGTGGTCGGATTGATGATCTCGACCTTGTCGATCTCGTCGCCGAACATCTCGATGCGGTAGGCGAACTGCTCGTAAGCCGGGTAGATTTCGACCACGTCGCCGCGGGCCCGAAACGACCCGCGTTCGAGGGCCAAGTCCTTCCGTTCGTATTGCAGGTCGATGAACCGGCGGAGCAGTTCGTCGCGGTCGAACGATTCGCCCACGGTGATAGTGACCAAGCTGTTCTTGTAGTCCTCGGGCGAGCCCAGGCCGAAGATGCACGCCACGCTGGCCACGATGACCACGTCGCGCCGCGCCACCAGCGAACTGGTGGTGCTGAGTCGCAGGCGGTCGAGGTCGTCATTGCGCGAGGCGTCCTTCTCGATATAGCTGTCGCGCTGGGGGATGTAGGCTTCGGGTTGGTAGTAGTCGTAGTAGCTGACGAAATACTCGACGGCGTTTTCGGGAAAGAGCTCGCGGAACTCCTCATAAAGCTGGGCGGCCAGGGTCTTGTTGTGCGAGATGACCAGCGTCGGCCGATTGAGTTTGCGGAGCACGTGGGCCATGGTGAAGGTCTTGCCCGATCCGGTGACCCCGAGCAGGCACTGGTAGCGTTTGCCGCCGGCAAACCCGGCGACGAGTTGCTCGATCGCCTGGGGCTGGTCCCCCCGCGGCTCGTACTCGCTGACCAGCTTGAATTCCGCCATGCTAGGACTTCCGTTCCGACACGTGGTTCCGAACTAGTGGAGTATATCGGGGTGAACGAACGCAGACAATTGCGTGTGGGGAAGTGCCGGGAACGCGCAAGACGCGTGTTCAGCGCCACTCGAGATCGGCCGTTACGCCAAGATGGTCGGACACTTGCTCCGGCCAACGCCATTGGTCGCGGAACCGCAACTGATCGGAGATCAGAATCCAGTCGAGTCGCCAGCGTGGGGCGGGAGCCGGAAAGGTGTTCTGCGCGTCGCTGTCTGGTTGAAACGGCCGCAGATCCAACTCCTCGGCGATCAGGCGCAGGGCGCTATCGGGACTTTCCCATTTAGTGTTGAAGTCGCCGAGTATGACCAGTGCCGCTTTGACCCGCCGTAGATGCTCGATCAGCGTGTGGACCTGTCTCTTGCGAGCCGCCGCCGACTTGGAATTGAGGTGCACCGAGACCACCGTCACCGGCCGACCGGCAAACTCGATCTCCGCCAGCACGTATCCTTTTCTCGTATCGGTCGGTTCCCTGGCGAAGGCGTATGAGTCCGTGCCGGCTAACTCCCGGCGTGCGAGTAGCGCCGTCCCGTAGTGCAGACCAAGGCTGCCTCGATCAACATCGACGTGCACGCCGTGGTGGCGGTGCGGGTATCCGGCCGCCTCCGCCAGGAACGCGACATGATCGAAACCGCCGCTCCAGTCGCTGGCGGCGTCGGCTTCCTGAAGTGCAATCACGTCGGGCGCTTCCCGACGAATGGCCCGGGCAACCGCAGCCAGGTTCTTCTCTAAGGTTTTGCGCCGTAGGCCGAGTTGACCCAGCGGGTTGACCTTCACGCCGCGCCCGTGCGCGAGGTTGAGTGTGGCCACCCGCAACGTCTGGCCCTCGTCTCCGCTGCGCAGAACTGGGGCATCTGCACGCGGTGCATAACTGCAACCACGGATTGCGACCGCGAGCAACATGAGTGTTGGCAGCCGCCAAGCACACTTGGGCCACAGATTCATGGGTACATTCTAGCGGGGGCGCTGGGCCGGTGATATACTCAGATTAGCTAACCGCGGAGCGGCGACGGAATGAAGCCGAAGCAAGTGCGTGTCTAGCAAGGGTGGCATGGGTAAGCGGAGCCGCAGCCGGCGGCGGAGCTTACCCGTGGACAAGCGATTTACGGTGTTCCCACGGGTAACCAGCGCCCCACCCTACGGGCGGGACACTCGTTACCCG
>JAUWNF010000680.1 GCA_030612785.1 Phycisphaerales bacterium | reverse complement strand
TCCTTTCCGTGCTTTCTTCCCGTCCGGCTCTCTTCGCACAGGCGGTGCGGCCAGCACTCCGACAGCGATAGGGCGGAATTGCATCAAGCCAGAGAAGCATCGGCAAGAGCCAATCGGTGCATTCCGGCATGGGTTCCAGAGATGTCACCCCGCGCGCCTTGCACACGGGGCGCAGGTTCTTTGTGACACTTGATCGGCGTTGGGTGGAACTGGTGGCTTGTCCACCGGTGCTGCTAAGGGGGGAAGTGTGGGGATATTGGCGGGCAAGCCAGCAGTGGCACCCGGCACGGATTCCTGGCCGGTGAACCGTGCACAATCACGCCGCAACCGCTATGATTCTTTGCTGACGTTCATGGTTTGTAAGGACCGGGGTTTTGACGATGCCCATCGCCCGAGAAGGATTACGTGAGATCGCATGGGCCACGCTGCTGCTCGGCGCGTTGGCTGGCGTGGGTTACTGGCTGTTCTGGCCGGCGGCGATACCGTTTGTCATCGTGTGGCTTTGGGTAATCTCCTTTTTCCGTGATCCACGCCGGCGGCGCTCCTACGCGCCGGGCGATCTCTGCTCCCCCGCCGACGGTAGAATAACGGAGATTACCGAACTAGATCAGCACGCCGTCATAGGCGGGCCCGCCGTACGCATCGGCATGTTCCTCAGCCTTTTTGACGTCCATGCCAACCGGTCCTCGTGCGGCGGGACGGTCCGGTCGATCGAATATACAAAGGGCGAGTTCCTCGACGCCCGCCATGTGGAATCGGGCGAACGCAACGAGTCCAATACCCTCGTGGTTGACCCGGAAGACGGCATGCCTGGGCCGATCATCATCCGCCAGGTGGCGGGCAAGGTGGCCCGGAGGATCTGTTGTCACGTGGGCGTCGGCGACCGCATGGAGATCGGGCAGCGTTTCGGGATGATCAAGTTCGGCTCGCGAACGGAGTTGATCGTTCCCCGGTTACCGGGTACCGAGGTCCTGGTGGCCATCGGCGACAAAGCCCACGCAGGGCTGACGATCCTCGCCCAGCAAACGGTACAATGAAAGTTGTCAGCCAACATTCCGGACCGGACATGGCGCCGAAGAGACCTCGGCGTCTGCGTTCGATTGCGTTTCTGCCTTCGCTCTTCACGTTGGGCAATCTGCTGTGCGGTTTTGCGGCCATTCACTTTGGGCTGCAAGCGATGCAGGCGCTCGGGGCGGGCGTGGCGGCGGACCAGGCGCTCACCGGAAACAGCGCCGTATTAGACCGCATGATGCCCTCGTTTCTCTCCGTGGGGGCGGGGCTGATCATCCTTGGGATGATTCTCGACATGTTCGACGGCCTGCTGGCGCGGATGACCCGCACGACAACGAACTTCGGCGGGCAACTCGACTCACTGGCGGACATGGTCACCTGCGGCGCGGCGCCGGCTGTCCTCTTGGTGGCGCTCATGATGCAGCAGATGCGTGACCATACCTTCAGCATTTCTCCCGTCAGCGAGCACATGCTGGGACGGGTGTTGTGGGTATCAGCCGGCGTTTACGTGGCCTGCGCCGCGGTTCGCTTGGCCCGCTTCAACGTCGAGCACGCCGAGGTGGACTTCGATCACCGGCGGTTCCGCGGACTGCCCAGCCCCGGGGCGGCCGGCATCATCGTCGCCTTCTTGATCTTCCACGAGCAGGCGCGCGAATACGGCATCGCGATCCCCGGCGACTTCCGCATCGGCGCCATCCCCGCGCAACTGGTGGCGTTCATCGTTCCCACGCTGGCGATCGGCACCGGCCTGCTCATGGTAAGCCGGATTCCCTATAAGAAGGTAACCGCCTCCCTGCGCGGCAAGAGGCCTTTCGGCCAGCTTGTTCTCGTCATCTTTCTATTTGCTATCTTCTGGTCGTTTAAGGCCCTTTTCCTTCTGATCCTCGCCGTCGCCTACGTCTTGAGCGGCCCGGTGGGACTCCTACTTAGGCGCGTCCGCACCCG
>JAUWNF010000197.1 GCA_030612785.1 Phycisphaerales bacterium | reverse complement strand
GTGTCTGATCTCCAACGTGGTATCAGCCGTGGCACGGGCATCCTGCCCGTGATTCATGGCCGGGACGGCCATGCCACGTACCCATTTCCACCCCTTCAAACCAGCCGCCTCGGGGTTATTCAACACATACTCCATGGAATGCGCAAAGTCCTTTTCATCTCGAATCAAGTGGTCGTAATACTCCGGCTGCCAGAACTCTCCCCTTCGTCCAAGAATCTTGTTTGCCTCCTTGGCGGTGAAGGACTTCCACGAATGCAGGATGTCCGACAGTTCGTTCCCCGCGCGCGGGCGGACTACAACGTGGACGTGGTTCGGCATCACGCACCAGGCCAGAAGGTCATAGCGATCACCGTCAAAATGCTTCAGCGCCTTCGCCACGATCGCCGCGACGCGGCCGTCCTTCATCCAGCATAACCCGTGCCCCGCGTCCAGGTACTTCTCCACCTTGTCCGAATGGAGCTTGTGCAGTCGTCTCTCTTCATGCGCCGATAGAGGCCGTTTCATCTGCTGGGCGGTCTTGACGATGTTCTCGCGCTCAAACAACCAGCCCTCCAGCACTTTCTGCGGTAGGGAGTCTGCCAGCCGGAACGTCACCGCGTAGGTGGATCCCTCCATCTTCCAATGAGGCAAGTATGCCCCGTGTCTGATCTCCAACGTGGTATCAGCCGTGGCACGGGCATCCTGCCCGTGATTCATGGCCGGGACGGCCATGCCACGTGTGCCACGCCCATCTTGGGCGTGTTCCTCGACAACCGCACCGAAGCATTTGAGCACGAACGCCCGGAACTGGTCGGGCGGCATCTCGGCCAGCCGTCCCGCCTCATACACGCCCCAGTGCGCGACGGTAAAGTCAGGGATCGGCAATGTGACCAGATGTCGGAGAAGGAGCGCAGCTCGTTCTGGTCGCCGAAGATGACGTTGTACTGCCGGCCAGAGAAGAACGGCGGGTCGATGTAGATCAGGTCGATGCTCTGCGACGGCAGTTGCCGCATGACGTGCAGGTTGTCACCCCAGATCAAACGGTTGCACCCCGGGGCACGGGCATCCTGCCCGTGATTCACGGCCGGGACGGCCGTGCCACTCTCCGGCGGAGCAATAAACTCCCCCTTCACCGGCCCCGCTTGCCCCGGCTCATGCCGCTTGCTGTTCCTGGTCATGCTCGCCAGCTTACGACGTGCAACCCTGATCTGTCAATTCGCGACGGGTGACCGGCGTTAGGCCAGGCGCTGGGCAATGTGTTCCTTGGCGTCATCGCCGAAGGTGGCGGCGATTTGTTCGATCAGGGCGCGTTCTTCGTTGCTGATCTTGTCCCTGAACCCCAGGAACCCGCCGCTGGCCGCGGCGACGTCTACACATGCGTCCAGCACACCGTGCACGCGCATCTGCCTGGCGTGCAGCAGGTCCTTGAGTACCTCCAGTATTTGCTCCAGCACGGTGTCCGACGGGCGCTCCTCGAGCATTGACGCCAGGAAAACGCCGCCCTGACTGTGGGGCTCGATCCCGTGGGCCTGGGCGGCTTGCAGGATCACCTTTCGTTCGCTAGCGGAGAGCGAGCCGTCGGCCCAGGCCACCTCCACCAACGGCATCAGGTGCAGCACCCGGGCGGTCTCGCCCTCGAAACCCAAAGCGTGGATGCGCCGGGCGAGTTGCTCGTCGCCGACACCAACGTGCGCAGCGACCTTGAGTTGCTCGGCCGCCGTCTTGGCCTTGGCTTCGAGTTCGGCGCGGAACTTCACGCGCAGCGCATGCTCATGTGCCAGAAAATACTCATCCTCTTTGCCCAGTCGCGACATGGTCTTTTTCCTCGCAATTGTGTAGCGGTCAGTGCCTACATAGAGGAAAAACTACCGCATCCAGCGGCACGGTCAAGCAACATATCTTGTCAACGCGTCTCGGTTTGTGCGTATGAAGGGTTTATCGGAGACGCCGGCGCAACAGGAGCAGAAACAGTGGGGCACCGATTAAGGCCGTTATTACGCCGACCGGTAGCCGGGCGGCGGTGAGTTCCCGGCCAGCGAGCGCACCGTAGCACCGGGGAATCACCCAGGTCATCCAGTCGCACACTACTAAAAACGCCCCTCCGGCCATGGCGGAAACCGGAAGCAGGATTCGTTTGTCAGGCCCCACCAGCAGTTGGGTGATGTGCGGCACAATCAGGCCGACGAAGCCGATCGGACCGCACACCGAGACTACCGTCGCGGTGGCGACCGAGGCAATCAGGATACACGCCAACTGCAAGCGCCGGGGCTGAACGCCACGGCTGGCCGCGATCTCCTCGCCCAACTCAAACTGCCCCAAGGCCCGCGCCTGCCATACGAGGATCACCCAGCAGGGAACCAGCACGCACCACAGCGATGTCGCGGGCATCTGAACGGTGTCCAGGCTGCCCATCATCCAGCGGACGATCCGAAAGGTGTCCATCACGTCGGCCAGGTAGGTCACGAACATCATCATCGCCGAGCAGAAGAACCCGATGGTCACGCCGGCCAAGAGCAGCGTGTGCCCGCCGAGTTTCGTGGATGATCTGGCCAGCCCGAACACCAGACCCACCACGCCCAGCGCCCCGGCGAAGGCGAAGAGTTGCACGGCGGAAAAGCCCAGGAATAGGCCGACCCAACCCACCTTGAACGCGATCAGCGCCCCCAGCGACCCGCCGCTGGCAATGCCCAGCGTGTAGGGCGTAGCCAGCGGGTTGCGGAACAGGGTCTGAAACACCGCCCCGCACAGCGCCAGAGTCACCCCGGCCATCAAGGCCTTGAACGCGCGCGGAAGACGAAGCGTGAACGCGATGCTGTATTCGATGGATTCGGTCCGCCCCTCCAGCAGCGCCTTCCAGGCGTCACCGACGCCCACCGGCTCAGTGCCCACGCCCGGACTGACCAAAATCAGACCCGCCAGCAGCAGTAGACCACCCGTGAGCGCGCGGATGTAGCGGTCTGGGGTGAGCGTCTTCACGGTGTGCCCTCCCCGGAAGCAGACGCGCCGGCCTGCAGTTGAAGGGGGAATATCCACGGCCGCTGGTCGGAATCCAATTGGTGAACAGCGAAGCGCACGCCGTACACCGGGGCCAGCACCTCGTCGGTCAAGACTTCTTCAGGGCGACCCGCCGCGACGATCGCGCCGTCGTCGAGCAGGATGAGGCGGTCGGCATGGCGACCGGCCAGGTTCAGGTCGTGGGTCACCACTACGCAGGCCACGCCCCGCTCCCGCGTGAGACGCACCAGTACATCGAAGATGGTCAGTTGGTGGTACAGATCCAGCGCCGAAGTCGGTTCATCGAGCAGTAGTACCTCCGGCTGCTGCGCCAGCGCCGCGGCCAGGTGGACGCGCTGGGCCTCACCCCCCGAGAGGGTATCCATGCGCCGATCGGCCAATGGCCGCGTACCGGTGAGCCCCATGGCGCGGCGACAGATTTCCGTATCGGCGGTCGATTCGAACAGGCTGTAGGTGCGGTGCGGGAAACGTCCCATGAGCACGACTTCGTACGCCGTGGAGGCCAGATCAGCCGGGGCTTTCTGGGGAAGATAGGCGATGCGGCGAGCCCGTTCGCGCACGGCGGCTTGGTGCAAGTCCGTCGCGCCCAAGCGAACGCTGCCGTCCTGGGGCTGGAGCAGGCCGGCGAGCAAACGTAGTAACGTGGTCTTGCCTGCGCCGTTGGGACCGATGATACCCAGCATTTCGCCTCGGCTTGCCTCCGTGTCCAACGGACCCAGGAAGTCGGGACGTTCGGGGAATCCGTAACGCAGCGCCCTGACGGACAAGACCGTGTCACTGGGGGCCAACGGTAACCTCCGGGTGAATAAGCTTGACCAAGTCCGCCGCCAGCCGTACCACGCGTGGTGACGGTACCGTGGCATAGTCGGCGGTCAGGACGTGTATACGCCCGGTTTCGACAGCCGGAATCGGGCCGACCGCGCGCCACTGGGCGACGACCGCCTCGTGCAGCCCGGCCCGGTCCGTTTCGCCGAACAGTGATTCGATGATCACCTCCGGCCGGCGGGCCAGGATTTCCTCCAGGCCGACCAAGGGGTACGGCGCATCCTGGTCTCCGAAAACGTTCTCGCCCCCGGCGAGGGCGATCAACTCGTCGAGGTACGATCCCCGGGCAACCGTGTAAATGTTCGCCAGTTGATCGGGACTGCGGGTGGTGAACAGGACGCGCGGTCTGGGCCGGTCCGCGACCGCTTGGCGAATGGCGGTCAGTTTCGCCCGCATTGTGGTCACGGTCTCAGCCGCCCGGGCGGAAACGCCCAACAGGGCACCGATCTCCGTTATCGCTTTTTCGATATCCGCCAGGGTTTCCGTGGGGTCGTAATAGGTACGGATTCCGTGGTCGCGGCAGAGCTTGTCGAGCACGTCGTTTGCACCGCGGAGCATCAACAAGTCGGGCTTGAGGGTGAGAATCCGTTCGAGGTCCAGGTCGCGCGGACCACCGATCTTCGGCAGGCCCGCGAGTTGCGGCGGATATGTGCAATAGCGGCTGACGGCCACCAAGCGGTCGGCCGCGCCCAGCTCGCAGACGATCTCGGCCGTGCTGGGGGCCAGGGCGATGATACGCTGGGGAATCGCCCCTTTGGGGGTCTCAACCGGCTGGTCAGGCCCGCGACGCGGCAAAGCCAACGCCAACAACACCACGCCAAGTAGGGGAAGAAGAACGACCCACGTGAGTGGGACGCTGCGCTTGGCGCGCGGGATATCAGGCCCTTGTTCCGAGGTCATCGCCGCATTCTCAGGCGACCCCGCCACTGGCGTCAACCAGAGATGTGGGAACCGACCCGGTAGGCACCGCGTTGGTGTTCCGCAACCGATAGTGCCGATGGAATGTAAGAAGGCATGACGGGGTTCCGCTCAGCCGGGCGCGTGCGGGCAGGTGTGGTGCGCCGCTCGTCGAACGTAAGTCGCTGTCTTGTCTGGACAAAGGCGCGTTTTTGGCGAGAATGCTGAGCCGACGCGGCCCGAAGAAGCGCGTCGGATGAAGTAAACCGCAGCCGCAACGGGACGATGTGCCGTGAGTTGCCGTAAGTTCATTGCTTGCATCACCTTACTCTCGATGCCCCTGCTTGCGGGAAGCGGTGCCCGTGCCCAGGACGAGATGCGGCTCAAAGCGGCGATCTCCTCCAACGCCCGACACGCCTCCGTAGGTAAGCCGATCTGGGTCGATTTCAGGCTCCAAAACCTCTCCGCCGAAACCGCTACGCTTACCGTGCCCGGCACACAGCCCGAGCCCGCGGCTACGGAGATGGGGCTTCCCCTCTCTCACGTGTTCAGCGGCAGAGCGTTCGCCGGCCTGACGGTCACGGGGAGTCAAGGGCGCCGATGGGATGTCGCGGTGGATTATCAGCCGCCGGGCACGACGGAGATCGTCGAGGTCGCCCCCTACGCCAGCGTGGGCATCTCTCTAGATGTCGTTCGGTATTACCCGGTACTCCGGACACCCGGTCGTTACCGGCTGTCATGGGAGCCATATGGCGGGGCGTTGCGCTCTAATGAGCTGGTTATCGAGGTGGCTCCGCGCAAGCAGGTGACCCTGCTGACCGACTACGGCGAGATGACCATCAAGCTGTTCTACGATGAGGCCCCCAACCACGTGGAGAACTTCCTCGAACTGGCCCAGAGCGGCTTCTACGACAACCTGACCTTCCACAAGATTTGGCCGGGGACGTTCCTACAGGGCGGCTGCCCGCGCGGCGACGGCACGGGGATTCGCTCCGACGGCAAGAAGCTCGCCGCCGAGTTCAGCGACCTGCCGCAGGAGCGCGGAGCGGTGAACATGGCCCGCGTGGAAACGGACCCGGATTCGGCGAGCTGCCAGTTCTTCATCTGCAACACGCGCATTCCCGAATGGGACGGGCGTTACACCCTCTTCGGGCACCTGACCGACGCGGTGTCCTACGAAACGCTCGATAAGCTGATGGCCGTGGACGTTGACGAGCAAGGTCGCCCGCGCAAACGGACGTACATTCGCGGCGTGCGTATCGAGGACGCCCGTAGTGAAGAACCGCCGGTCACCCTGCTGAATCCCGCCGACTCAGGCCGGTAATCCGCGGGGCCACTTTCCGACGCCTTTTTCGCCCGTCAAGCGCCGCTTCAGATCCACACCGACGGTCACGACCAGGCGGGGTGCGATGCCTTCCGCCCACACATCCCTGGTTTCGACCCAGTCACCGCCCCCGTTTCAGTCCCCGCTAGAAGAATAGACCGGAATCGCTTGAACCGAGTCGGCCGATTCTCTACGATGGTGATACGGTGCTGGTTGCGCCAGTCGCTTGCTCGTTCTCGATGTTGAGGATGCGTTGTAGTGATGTCACGACGATGGTCTCTGCGTCTGGTCGCCACGAGCAGGAGGTGTTGGATCATTCGACGAGGGCTGTATGTTTCCCTCGCGATCATTGCGGCGCTGGGGCACACTTCGCAGGCTGACTCGCTCAGCACCATTCACTTTGACGAAGCCACCGACACGATCCAAGTTGCCGGACAGACGAATCTCGGTTGGAATTGCACTTACGAAGCCCGCGTGTACTTC
>JAUWNF010000282.1 GCA_030612785.1 Phycisphaerales bacterium | reverse complement strand
GGAACGGCTGGCCGCTCCCTTACGGTCGCGGTTCTGATCTGAGTCTATCACCGCGGCGGCGGCAACTCCCCGCGAGAACGGAATGACCAGCAGATCCCACAGGTCCGGCTGGTCGAGCAGGGGAATCGTCTCCCTGTCCTTGTCGTGGTAGCGAGGAGCCGATGCCCTGAGCGCTTCGTACGCCTCGGCGGCCTCGTCGTCCGTCGGCTGGGCCCGCTTGCCGATGGGGGGCTCCGTGGTCTCGTCTTCTACCTGATCGCCGCGCCGGCGAAAGTCCGGATTCGCCTTAATGAATTGCGACCAGCGCTCGAAGAATGCCAGCGTTTCATCCTCGCGCAGCAGATTGGCGGACTTCAACACGTACTTGCGCAGGATGCACTGCATCAAGTACACTTGGCAGCCTTGCGTGAAGCGCTGGGCATCGTCGCCGGCGAGGTCGTCGTGCCGGGCCGCGGCCGTGGCCCGCAGCAGTGTGCTGTTGAGCAAGCGCTTGACCTCGCGGGGGTTGTCCTCGGCCAGGGCGGCAATCTTGCCCTCGATGATCTTCTGGTAGCTCTCTTTCCAGCCGGTGAGTTTGTCCGACCAGTAGCGGTCGGCGACATCGTCCATGGCCGCGATCTGGCGCTCGAGGTAGCCCTCCATCTGCGTCTGGCTGGGCGGGATGTCAACCTCGACCTGGAACATCTTGTCCAGATAGTGCTTCGCCTTGGACTCACCCAGGCCGTGCCTCTGGTAGTGGTTCTTGACGACCGACTCGACGACCTCGCGGTCGAGCCCGACGACGAAGATGAGCTGCGGGATGTTCAGATACAGCTTCAGCGCTTCGAGCACCTCCAGGGTCACCTCCGGCAGGCAGCGGTCGAGGTCGTCGATGAAGATGACCATGCGCTCGTCGGCATCGAGGGAGGCCTTGATCCACTCCCGCAGGGCGGTCTCGAACTCGTTGAGAAACGCCTTCTCGGGGTGCGTCGTCTGGCGGTAGTCGTCGGCGATCTTGGAGAGGGCGTCGAGATCGACCTTGGCCTCGGCACTACCTTTCGCGACGCCGACGTCCGCCTCGCCCCCGACGGTCAATTCGATACTGGCGAGTGTGTTGAGAAACGAACGTCCCAGGAAGAGCCCGAAGTCGCGTGCGGCCTTCATCACGGTCTGCAATGACGCCCCGCGCGGATCGATGGCCTTGAGGATCACCTCGGCGATCAACCCGCGCCAGACATCCTCGCGCTTGGTGTATTTCCAGGGGTCGAACCAGACGGTGCGGGCGCGGTGGTGGCCGTCGCGTTTGGTCTGGGGATCGCTCCATTTGCCCAACTGGTCGCTCAGCCAGCGCATGGCCGAACTCTTGCCCGTGCCCCAGTCGCCGTAGACGGCGATCGCCAGCGGGGCGCGGGTGTTCTTGTGGCGAATGATGTCGTATACCGCACCGAGGCGGGAATGGAGCGTGAAGGAGTCCGGCTCCCGGCGATCCTTCTCCTCGTCTTCGCGCAGGATCGGGTGATCCGAGAGGATCGTCATGCGCGGCGGTACGAGGGCGTGATCTGTTGGCTTCTTCGCCACGTCTGGCTCCAGTTGCCCGGACGAGCCGGGGCGTAGTGCGTACTTTCGGACATGGGGGTGTTCTACCGTGCGACGTGTGGCGTGGCAAATGGGTGGGGTGGGTGCGTTTTGTCCGGTTGTTTGTGGCTTTTGTTTCCGGGCGGGGGGGGACGCCGGCCGCTACTGTAGCGTCGCCCCTCGTGGGCGGCGCACCTGCGTTTCTCGTCACCCACAAGGGGTGACGCTACATCGTCTTGGTCGGTTTTCCGTCACCCACAAGGGGTGACGCTACATCGCCTTGGTCGGCTTCTCGTCACCCACAAGAGGTGACGCTACATCGTCTTGGTCGGTTTCTCGTCACCCACGAGGGGTGACGCTACATCGTCTTGCTCAGCCGTACCGACCGGTTGCGGCTGGGGTCCGAGTAGTGTTGCGAGCGGGTCTCGCCGTCCGCGGTGATGTACACCGCCCGGCGGTCACCGACCACCGGGCACTCGTGCTCGCAGATACCGCAGCCGATGCACAACTCCGTGTCGATTTTGGGCACCTTGAACTCCAGGTGCAACGCAGCCACCTCGCCGGGCCGGGGTATCGGGTCCAACGTGCCGTCGATCAGGATGGTGTCGGCGTCGTTGCCCTTGAGGCGATATGTGCGTGTCAGACCGGTGGCACGATCGAAGAGCTTCACGTGGTAACTTGTCGTCTGGTCGCCGCGGTACTCCTGCGGGCGGAAAGTGCACCGCTCGCCGACTCCTTCGCCCGGTTTGGGGTAGTCGCGCAGGGTGATCGAAGTCGCTGTGGCTGAGTGAACCTGTTTCTTACCGTCGCGCAGCAGCAGTTGCTGGTACTCGGAGTGAATGGCCTTGGGCGACACCGGACACACCTCTTCGCACACAACGCAAGGGGTGTTCTTGCTCCACGGCAGGCAGCGTCCGCGGTCGAAGTGGGCAGTCCCCAGCCTGATCGGCCCCTGGTTTGCGAACTGGGCCAGCCCCATCTTTTCTTCGACGGTCAACCGCTGAATCGCCCCGGTCGGGCAGACCTGCCCGCAGGCCGTACACTGCAACTGACAGAAGCCCATACGGAAGTTCATCACCGGCGTCCACAAACCCTCGAGCCCCGCCACGAACGTCGCCGGTTGGAGCACGTTGGTCGGGCAGACGCGAATGCACTGGCCGCACTTGACACAGCGCTCCAGGAATTCCTGTTCCTCGCAACTACCCGGCGGACGGATCACCTCGGCGGAAAAGTTCTTAGTGGAAGCAGCGCTGGACTTGGTCCAGCGGAAGAACAACAGCCCGATCAGACCTGCGAGCACCGCGTGCCGTCGCCGCAGGTCCGGACCGGTCACCTCGTGCGACTTCTTCGGGAACATCGAGAAACTCAGGGCGTCCTGCGGGCAGTCTTCCAGGCAGTTGAAGCAGACGAAGCATTCGGACATGCGGAGTTGCCGGTGTGGATCGCAGGCCCCTTCGCACGACTGCACGCACAGGCCGCAATCGGTGCACTTGCCGAGATCGCGCTCGATCCGCCAGACGGCGAACCGGCTCAGCGTTCCCAGCAGCGCCCCCAGCGGACAGAGCACGCGACAGAAGAACCGCGGGATCACCAGGTTCATGCCCACCAGAAACAGCAAGATGAATCCGATGGCCCAGCCGCCGACGTGCCCCCCGGGGTCTTCCCGTGAGCGCAACGGCTCCAAGGTGGCACCGATTCCCGAGGCCAGCGGCTCCAGCGCGAGCATGCTCCGGTCCCACTCCGGCACAACTGCCACCGTGAAGCTGCGGTAGGCCAGGCAGATGGGATCCACCAGACCGATCTGCAAGCAACCGAACACCGCCGCCACCAACGTGGCGATTAGCACGTAGTACTTCAGCGCAAAGAGCGGTCGATAGCGGTTGGATTCTATTCTCTGTTTCGTGTCGCGGCTGTTGAACAACCAGCCGACGAAGTGGTGCAAGATGCCGTAGGGGCAGACCCAGTTGCAGAAGATGCGGCCGAGGAGAATCGTGGGGACCAGAATCACCAAGGACCAGATCAGGCCCTTGTAGAGCGTGTGGGTGGAGATGGCCGTGGCGACGGCAATTAGCGGATCGACCTCCAAAAACTTGCTCACCACCCACATCAATCCGGGCATCGCCTGGAGATGGCTGAACGTCGTGGTGAAGACGAACAGCAGGAACATCGCGAAGATGACCGTCTGAACGATGATGCGTACCGTTGTGATTCGCATAAGTTACTCTGTAGCTCTCAGCTCTCAGCTTCTCTACACATTGGTCTCCACAATCTTCCCTTGTCGCTGGTAGGCGGTCCAGTCGCGTGTGCCGAAGCGCCTGGCACGTGCATACGTCCGCGCGCCGGTCTCGGTCTCGCCGAACTTCTGCTCCGCCAGTTCCAGATAGCGTAGCGCGGCGGGGTCGCGACCGAGCAGGTTTTCGTAGCACCAGGCGTCGCACGCCAACTGATCGACACTCGCGATGACGGTGTTCATCGGCCTCACGTCGTCGAGTCGCCCGCCGGTGGGACCGTTCCGCATCATCACCCGCGTGCCGTCCGCAATCATCAAGGTCGGTCTCATCATGAAGCCCAGATCGCTGATGATGTTGTGGATGGCCTGATGGAACTGGTTACGCCGCCCGCCGAGCAGTCCGTACCAGTTTTTCATGCCCATCGAAGCATGGCAGAGGTTGTGGTCCTTGATGACGGGAACGCCGATGACCTTGTCCGCACGACGCAACGGCTCCCAGAAAATCGGCCAAGTGCCCAACGCTTCGTGTTTGGCCGGGTCGGGCCGGTGGGGCGTACCGTCGGGCAGCGGGGGGCGGATGGCGATCGGACGAAAGTGCACCTGGGCCGGAACGCGCACTCTCGCGCCTTCCTCTAGAGCCGCCTGACGAATGCCCGAGCGGGCGAAGCAACTCTCCGGCGCTTCGATGGGGTTGTCGGTCACGATGACCTGTTCGGCCCCCGCTTCGAAGCACATCCGCACGATACTGCGCACCACGTCGGGGTGGGTGTTGGCTCCGTACCGTGGCGCCCGCTCGAAGCCGATGTTGGGTTTGACCAGCACGGTGTCGCCCCGTGACACGAAGCGCCGCATGCCAGTCTCCCCGGCCAACCCGCCCAATGCTGCGCGGACCATGCGGTCGATGTTGTCCGGCCGCCCGCGGGCGATGCTGAGCCGCGGGGCATCGACCGGATAATCCACCGCGGCGAAGTAATTGCGGAGCGTTTCCGGCCGCGGCTGCGACAGCCCCGCCTTGCCGGTGGGGTCGTACAGCCACCAGGCGGCGCCCGCCGTCGCCCCGACGGCCGCCAGCGTCCCCACCCCGCGCTTCAGAAACTCGCGCCGGTCGATCGGCCTCGGCACCTCGCTCGGATGGTCGTCACCGGCCATTTGAACTCCACTTCATTGTGCGCGCGGGTGCGGGTGCCCACACTACTGCGCGAGCGTACGGGCAAAAGCCAGCGCCCGCGCTTTCGCCAAAGCGGCGTCGGCGGTGTTGTTGACACCGCCCAGGTAAACCCCGACGACAAAGGCCGCATCGACGATACCGCCGGACTCGCCCACGATAAACTCGATTCCGCCGGTCCGCCCGCGTTCGAGCACTTTGCCGTAGTTCTTAAAAAACGCCGCGTAGGCCTCCAGCAGTTTGCCCGACTCGACTTCATTCACTGCCCGATGAATGAACGCGGTGTAGGTCTTGCCATCGGTCGCATAATCGGCGCTGAAAACGTCGCTAAGAAAGTCGAGGCTGAAGGCGTTCTCTCCGTGGTAATCGAGCTCCTCATGGGTGCGCCCTTCGCGGGGCAGCAGGTTCTCGGCCCACA
>JAUWNF010000209.1 GCA_030612785.1 Phycisphaerales bacterium | reverse complement strand
TGCGGCGCATTCTGTGTCCGGAAGATTGGGAAGGGCACCCGCTGCGGAAGGACTACAAGTTCCCGGTGGAGTACCACGGCATCCCGGCAACGACCGAGTATGAACTGAACAGCCCGAGACACTGAGGGCGACCACATGCGTGTTGAGATCAGCAAGAAGGCACTGATCGATAGAGTGGAGCTCGAGGACCTGGGGGATGCCCGGCTCCAAGATGCGAAGGCTCTGTTGGCGACAGGGAGATACAGCGCGGCGATCTACCTCGCAGGATACGCGGTTGAGTGTTATCTCAAGGTTGCAATCTGTGCCAGGCTGGACTGGAAGGCGCTTTATCCAACTTTCAAGATTCATGATCTTGACGTGCTCTTGCTACACAGCGGTTTGGAATCGAGGATCAGCGCCGCGCCAAAAGTAGAGGACAGCTTCAAGCAGATCGTTGGCATGTGGAAGATGGATGGCCGGGACAACATCCGCTACAAAGACCCAAACAGCTTATCCAAAGGCAGCGCGCAGGATTTTCTTCAGTGGGTCGACGATCCGGAAAGGGGAGTGGTGCCGTGGGTAAAGGCGCAGATTTAGTACGAGCAGCAAGGGAGATTGAAAAAGCACTCCTGGCCTTCGTTGGCGAAGAGGAGAAGGAGATGGTCCATGTCTACCAATCCTCACCGGGGCTCTTACGCGCAGTGGTGGGAAGTGATAAGTTCAAGAACGTTGGGGCATCAGAACGTCAGAAAATGATCTGGAAGTACCTGAAGGACAACGTAGACGAAGCCGACTTGCACGCCTGTTGGGGCGTTTATCCTATGGACCGTGACGAATACTACGAGGAGCACTCCCCTCAGTCGTCTTCGTCCTCAGCAAAGTTCTTCATCGAAGGGACTGAGTAAACCGGAGACGTCGATGAGTGAAGTCGCTTTTCAGTCGGCACCCGATGTTTTGATCGATACCGCTCGCGAAGCGCAAGCCGATCTGTGCACCGAAGAGCTGCTGATCAACATGGGGCCTCAGCACCCCGCCACGCACGGGGTGTTGCGGGTGGTGCTCCATACCGACGGCGAGATGGTGCTGGGGGCGTATCCCCACATCGGGTATCTCCACCGCTGTGCGGAAAAGATCGGCGAGAACGTTCAGCCGCAACAATTCGTCCCCTATACCGACCGCATGGATTACTGCGCGGGGATGAACAACAACCAGGCGTTCGCCCTGGCCATCGAGAGGCTCGCGGGGATCGAGGTGCCCCAACGGGCCCAGGCCATACGGGTCATGTTCGCCGAGTTTAACCGGATCGCCTCGCATCTCATCTCGCTGGGCTGTTACGGGCTGGACATGGGGGCGTTTACGCCGTTCCTGTATTGTTTCCGCGAGCGCGAGATGATCCTGGACATGTTCGAGGCCACCTGTGGGGCGCGATTGACCTACAATTACATGACGCCCGGGGGCGTGACCCACGACCTGCCCGAGGGCTTCGTCGAGCGGGCGCGGGAGTTCTGTGACTACTTCGAGCCCAAGATCGACGACTACAATAACCTGCTCAGTTACAACCATATATTCGTCAAGCGGACTTCCAAGGTGGGTGTGATTCCGGCGAAGCTGGCGCTGGCCTACGGGATGACCGGCACGTGTCTGCGGGCCAGCGGTGTGCGCTGGGACTTGCGCAAGTCCGCCCCCTACGACGGATACGAGCAATACGAGTTCGACATACCCATCGGAGTCCCTGGTGGGGTCGGCCAGATCCCCCGCGGAGTAGTCGTGGGAGACTGTTTCTGCCGGTATTACGTTCGCGTGCTGGAGATGTCGCAGTCGGTGCGGATCATCCGGCAGGTGCTGGACACGCTGCCCGAGGGCGACGTGATCGCCAAGAAAACCAAGAACATCAAGCTGCCGGCGGGCGCCGAGGTCTACGTGGAGGCGGAGGTGGGCCGGGGGCAGTTGGGGTTCTACGTGCAGGGCGACGGGTCGGCGATTCCGGCGCGGGTCAAGGCCCGCGGTCCCAGTTTCAGCAACCTGTCGGTCCTGTCGGAAGTGGCCAAGAACCACCTGATCGGCGACATGCCCGCCATCATAGGCAGCATCGATATGGTCATGGGGGAAGTTGATCGCTAGTGTGCATCCCCGTCCCACAGGTTTGTAACGGCGCGGTGGTTTTTGCGCTTCGTGGAGTACTGTCGTGACGCAGATGTCCGTCCCTTGGAGACCAAGGGAGCCAGTCAAGCTTAATCCCCTGGCGGCGTTGATCGCCGCGTTGGCGACGGTGCTCTACCGGGTCTTTCGACCGATCGTGGCGCGTCTGGCACCGGTCATCTTTTGGGGCACGGTCGCGGCGATCGTCGTTTTCGTGTTTGCCGTCGCCCTGCTGTTTGGGTTCGTGGATGACCGGCTCATTGGCGCCGCGACGAATGGTCCCGACGCGGGGTTCGCCGGAGGCCCACTGACGGTAGCGGAGATTGCCGCCGGATTGAACGCGGTCGGCGTCTGGTGGGTCGGGCTGGTTAAGTACCTGCTCTGGCCGCTGCAATACGCCATCGTCCGCGATATCGCCATCGCGTTGGGGATCTTTGTTTTTGCTTTGATCACGCCGGCATTTGCGATCTGGTGGGAGCGCAAGTCGGCCGGGCACATCCAATCGCGCCCCGGTCCCATGCGCGTGGGCAACTGGCACGGTTGGGCCCAGCCGCCCGCCGACGGTATCAAGCTGCTCCAGAAAGAGGACACCGTTCCGGACGACGCGGACGGTCCCCTGTTCCGCATCGCTCCCTACCTGGTCTACATGCCGGTGATGGTCGCCTTTGTGGCTTTGCCCTTTGGGAGCTACTGGATTTTCCGCAACCTCGACGTCGGGCTGTTGATCATTCTGGCCATGCTCGGCATCGAGGTGGTGGGGGTGATCGTGGCCGGCTGGGCTTCGCACAGCAAGTGGTCCGTCTACGGCGGGATGCGCGAAGCCTGCCAGATGGTCTCCTACGAAATCCCTATGGGGATGGCTTTGTTGATCCCGGTGATGTGCGTGGGCACACTCAGCCTGACGACCATCGGCAATGTCCAGGACGGCGGTTGGCACACCTGGCTGGCCTTTCGCAATCCGTTCACCTTCGGCGCCGCGGTGATTTACTTCATCGCCTCGCTGGCCAGTTGCAAGCGGGCCCCCTTCGACCTGCCCGAAGGCGAGAGCGAGCTGGTGGCGGGCTTCCTCACCGAATACAGCGGGTTTCGCTGGGCGTGGTTCTTCATCGCCGATTACACCGCGATGTTCGTGGTCGCCGGGCTGATGGTGGTGCTGTTCCTGGGCGGTTGGAACAGTCCGTTGCCGAGCAGTTGGGCCACCGGGCTGGGTGATGGGGTGATCGGCCGGGCGATCAAGGGTGTGGTCTTCAACGGTCCGATCTGGTTCATCGCCAAAGCCTATTTGCTGATCTTTGTGCAGATCTGGATTCGCTGGACGCTTCCGCGAATCCGCATCGACCAGGTATTGTACGCCTGCGTACAGGTGATGCTGCCGGTGGTAATGGTGCTCCTGCTGGGCAATACATTCTGGGAGCTGATTCCGGCAACGCACTGGTTTTTCAGAGCGATCAGTGTGGTCCTCTCCGTAATTGGAGCGGTGCTGGCAATCAGCTTCCTCGCGGTCGCCGCGAAGGGTTTCCTTAATCGCCGGCGGGAGGTCGGCTACCTGGCGGTGGACCTTACGCCGGGAGGATAGGTCAAAATGGAAAATGGAAAATGGAAAATGGAAAATGGGCGAGCTCCGCGTTGCAGCCTACGCGGTTGCCCCTCCGGTTTTTCAATTTTCAATTTTCAATTTTCAATTTCTGCGCTCCTTGCGGTAGTCGTTCTGCTGGTGAGCGCGTCGAGCGCTTGGGCAGGCGAAGCGGTCGCCCCCCAGGTTGAGTCCGGCATGCTCGAAGCGATATTCTTCTACGTATTTGCGGCCGCTGCCCTGATCTCCGGCCTGATGATCTGCGTCGGTCGGAACATCGTGCGCATGGCGGTCTGGCTTTTCTTCGTGTTGGCATCGGTGGCGATGCTCTACTTCCTATTGGGAGCAAATTTCCTGGGGGCGATTCAATTCATCGTCTACGCCGGCGGTACGCTGCTCCTGCTCATCTTCGGGGTGATGCTCACCAGCAAGTCGCCCTGGGTTCGGCTCAAGATCAAGCCTCAGGAGGTATTCGCCGCCGCGGCCGTGGGTCTCATCCTGCTGGTGGTCCTGGTGGTGACGATCCTGGTGACCCATTGGCCGGACGAGATTGCCGTGGCCCAGGGGTTCACCGTGGCTGAGATCGGACGGGGCCTGTTGACCACGTACCTGGTGCCCTTCGAGGTGGCCAGTGTGCTGCTGTTGGTAGTGATGATCGGCGCGGCCTATATCGCGCGGCAAGAGGATTAACCAAGGCGGACTTGGACCATGCTGAAAGAAATGCTGGGACAACCATTGGATTACTACCTTTTCGTCTCGCTGACGCACTATCTGGTGGTCTCGGCGGCGTTGTTTTGCATGGGTGTGTTCGTGATGGCCACCAAGCGGAACGCCATCGGAATCCTCATCGGCGTGGAACTGGTGCTCAACGCGGTGAACCTGAATCTGGTCGCGTTCGCGCGCTACCACGAGCACAGCCGCCTGGACGGGCAGATCATGGCGCTGTTCATCATCGTGCTGGCCGCCGCCGGCGCGGCGGTGGGAGTGGCCCTCGCCATGAATTATTACAAGAACCACGCCTCGATCGACGTTGATCGCGGGGCGGAATTGCAGGGTTGAGAATGGAGAATGGAAAATGGAGAATTGAGAATGGAGAATGACGAATCGGGGTGTGCGCCCCGTAGTCCATTCTTCGTTGCCTATCTCCCTTTTAGTAACGTGCCGGCCTCATGAGCTCTTACGAGATTTATCTTGCAATCGGCGTTTTTGTTCCGCTGGCCGCGTTCGCCTTCCTGGCGTTCTTCGGCCACCGGCTGGGCAAACCGCTGTCCGGTTGGTTCGCCGTGGTGGGTGCGGGCATCAGTCTGGTGCTGGCGACGTACGTTCTGGTGTGCTGGAGGGGTGAGGTCGATTCCGGCGCCGCCGCCGAACTCACCGCCAATGCCGCGCGGTTCCATTGGGCCGACCTGGGGGACGTCCCCGCCACCGTCGGGATCAAGCTCGATTCGCTCACCGTGATCATGTACTTCATGGTTACCTTCGTGAGCTTCTGGATTTTCGTGTTCAGCGTCGGCTACATGTCCGGTCATTCCGACGAGATCGACGGGGTGTGCGAGTTCCACCGCTTCTTCTGCTTCTTGTCGCTGTTCCTGTTCAGTATGCTCGGGCTGGTGGTCGCCAGCAGCCTGCTGTTTCTGTTCATCTTTTGGGAGTTGGTCGGGTTGTGCAGCTACTTCCTGATTGGCTTCTACTTCGACAAGAAGTTCGCCTCCGACGCGGGGATCAAGGCCTTTGTCACCAACCGGGTGGGCGATTTCGGCTTCCTCATCGGGCTGATGCTGGTCTTCTTCTTCCTGCGCACGCTGGACCTGGAAGAGGCGGCGACCAGGTTCGCCGAGCAGTACGCTACGGGAACCGGCATCTTCGCCAGTTCCTTCACCATGTTCGGGGTTAGCCTGGCGACTTTGATGGGCATCGGGCTGTTCTGCGGGGCCATCGGCAAGAGCGCCCAGTTCCCGTTACACGTGTGGTTGCCCGACGCGATGGCGGGCCCCACGCCGGTCAGCGCCCTGATCCACGCCGCGACCATGGTCGCCGCCGGCGTTTACCTGGTGGCCCGTATCTTCCGGCTGCTGACGCCGGACGCCCAGATGTTTGTCGCCATCATCGGCTGTATCACGCTGACGATCACGGCGCTGATCGCCATCGTGCAGACCGACATCAAGAAGGTGTTGGCGTATTCGACGCTCTCGCAGCTTGGCTACATGATCTTCGGCCTGGGCGTGGGCGCATGGATCGCCGCCCTGTTCCACCTGATGACCCACGCCTTCTTCAAGGCCATGCTGTTCCTCGGCTCGGGCCAGGTGATCGAGGGCTGCCACCACGAACAGGACATCCGCAACATGGGCGGGCTTCGCAAGAAGATGCCCTGGACCTGCTGGACCTTCTTCGTGGGAGTGCTGGCCATCGCGGGGGCGGGCATTCCCGCTGCGCACATTGGTCTGGGCGGATACTTCAGCAAGGACGAAATCCTCGCGGTTGCCTACGAGCGGGCGTACAACTGGTCAGAGGAAGGCAAGGGGCAAGAGGCAAGAGGCAAGAGGCAAGAGGCAAGAGGCAAGAGGCAAGAGGCAAGAGGCAACAAGGCAACAAGGCAACAAGGCGGCACTCAGCACTCAGCACTCAGC
>JAUWNF010000712.1 GCA_030612785.1 Phycisphaerales bacterium | reverse complement strand
GCTTTGGCGCGCGATCTGTACGCGTTCATCGAGTTCGATGCCGAGCAGATCATGAAGGGCATGGCGTTTGGCGAGGCGATGAACCGCTTGGTTGGTACGCTTCGAGAACACGAGCTTGTGCTGCCCGCTAGGCATACGCTTCTGATCAAGGCCCTGGCCACCATCGAGCAGGTCGGCCGGGACCTGGACCCGCGCTTAGACATCGCCGCGCAGATGCGTCCGTACGTCGAGCGTCTGCTGAAACGGCGATACTCCGCCCGCCGCGTTGCGAGTGACGTGTCACGTGCAATGCGGGACATGCTTGCGCTGGGCCGCTCGTTGCCGGGCGACGTTCGAGAGTTGATCGCATCTTTCAGGAACGGCGGGTTCAAGATCGCGCTTCGGCCGGAGGATATTCACCGCCTCACGGACGCACACGAACGATCCTCGAACCGGGTGACTTTCGGGATGATCATTGGTTCACTGATCATCGGGTCTTCCACGCTCATGCAGCTTTCAAGCGGCCCGAGTTTCCTCGGTCTGCCGGTGATCGGCCTCGTGGGATACCTCATTGCGGCCGTCCTGGGCCTGGCCATGGTTTTTTCGATGTGGCGATCGCGGAGATTGTAACGAAGTGACGAAACAAGAAGAAGTAACTAGGCGTCGAGTCGGTCGCTGTCCGAGTGCCGCAAGGTACATCAGCCCGGTCCTGATGCTGGGAACAATGTTGCTGCTCACGGGCTGTGTGCAACCCGACCGGCGCCTGCCGGTAGCAGAGCTACGCGCGCGCATTCTGCCGCCCACGACGCAGCCGGCAACGACCCCGCCCACCACGCGATGTGGCGTGGGAACAATAGAGCCAGCCTTGCTGCCGGAGCATCCGATCTCGCTGGATGAGGCCATCGAGATCGCGTACCGCGACAGTCCGGCGCTGCGCCTGGCCAACGAGACGATCGAGGAGGCTCGGGCCGGCAAGGACATCGCCCGCTCGGCCTTTCTGCCACAGGCGACCGCCGGCTACGGATACAACTGGCGCAACCGTCACCCGGGGTTCATCACACGCAGCCTCCCAGTTCACATCAGCGTCGAAGGTGGCGAGCGCCAGTTTCAGCAGGCCGAGGTATTGGTCCAGATGACGGTCTGGGACTTCGGCCGGTCGCTGGGCCGCTACGAGCAAGCCAGGCTAGGCGTGAATGTCGTCCAACTTCAGTACGACCGATTGCGTGAGACCATCGCGTTTCAGGTAACCGACGCGTACTTCGGCGTTCTGCGCGCACAGAAGGCGCGCGTCATCGCCCGTGATGGGGTGAACCAGGCCGAGGCGCATCTGAAAACGGCGCGGAGTTTCTTCCGCCAAGGTGTCGTGGACAAGAACGACGTGCTGCGGGCGGAAGTTCAAGTTAACGAGATGCGACAGGCCCTAGTCACCGCGGAGAACGCGGTGGAGATGGCTACCGCCGCGCTGAACCGTGTGCTGGGCATCAACGTCAATTGCTCTACGGAAGTCATCGACGTCGAATCTCAACCGACCTTCACTCGCCCGTTCGTGGATTGCCTCGAATTGGCGGTCGCGCACCGCCGGGAATTCGAGGTCGTGCAGAAGGCGATTCTCGCCGCCCGATACGGGTTGTCGGCTGCCCAGGCGGAATACCTGCCCCACATCTTCGTGGCTGGCTCGGCGAGTCGTCTGGATGCTGCCTATCAGTTGGAAAAGGACATCCTGACCGGCCCGGTCGGCCTCCAACTCGACCGCTT
>JAUWNF010000121.1 GCA_030612785.1 Phycisphaerales bacterium | reverse complement strand
CGCGGCGCCCGCGGGTGGCCGCCCAGCTGCCCCGACCCCGCCGCGCCCGCGACGGGAAACCGTGCGCCCCGTCGCGTGCGCGCCGGGCTCGGATCAACGGACGCTTGGTGCCACAAAAGATGGTCATACCCCCTCCCAGGGGTGTGGCCATCCCGGTGGGCGCGATGGAAATGTTTTCGTGAACGGCACCCCACGACCTGACACGCCGTGACCGGGGTTCGATGAGGTTCACACCGGGGGGGCAGGGCGTTGCCGCGGTCCCGAGGTGTGGCGAACCAGCCGCCGGTGGGCGGAGGCATCCCGGGCGCCCCAGCCTCGCCCACGGGCTCCAGAGCCTTCCGAGCGAGGGCTGGGAAAAAATCTCCAAAAATCAAGTTCAGGTATTGACGATGAAATCGCCGGGGGTATGCTGGTTGGGTTCCCGATTTGAGGCCTGTCCGAATCGCTTCGAGGCCTCGGGCGGGGATACGGTGCTCTTTGGCAATCAAATAAGCGGACGCGGTGTTGACCGGCGGACGATCGCGGGGCGGGGCTCGGTTTGGAGTTCCGCTCGGCGGGTTTTCCGGATCGGTCAACAGAAAGCGGGTATCTTACTTAAGGTTCAATACCCGAACTCTACGGAAGGGCGGTGTTCTTTTCGTGGAGTTCAACGGATCTCTTAAGTGTTTTGAACTGCTTGATTAGATGCTGGTGCTGTTCACGGGGTTAGGCCTGCAACGGGTTTGGAGGTTCCAACCGCAGGGCGGTATTCAGCCTCTCATTAATGTGGTCAAGCTAATAAGGGTGTATGGGGGATGCCTAGGCGTCGAGAGGCGATGAAGGACGTGGTAGGCTGCGATAAGCCCCGGGGAGTTGTCAAACGAACTTTGATCCGGGGGTCTCCGAATCGGGAAACCGGGCGTCACTGGGCAACCAGATGGCGTCACCCACGGATGAATGCATAGTCCGTGTGGGGCCAACCCAGGGAACTGAAACATCTAAGTACCTGGAGGAAAGGAAATCAACCGAGACTCCGTTAGTAGCGGCGAGCGAAAACGGATCAGCCCAAACCAGTCTTCGGACTGGGGTTGCGGGCCCTCGAGGAGTTACAAAGGCGTCGTTAGGAGAACGGTCTGGAAAGGCCGACCATAGAGAGTGACAGTCTCGTATCCGAAAGCGATTGCCCTCCGTTGAGAGGTGTCCCAGAGTAGCGTAGAGCTCGTGGAACTCTGCGTGAAGCCGGGGGGACCACCCTCCAAGGCTAAGTACTACTCGACGACCGATAGTGGACAAGTAGGGCGACTGAACGGTGAAAAGAACCCCTATAAGGGGAGTTAAAAGAACCTGAAACCATACACCTACAAGCCGTGGGAGCACGATCGCGACGCCTTCGGGCGACGGCGCGTGTGACCGCGTGCCTTTTGCATAATGAACCGGCGAGTTACGGTCTGTAGCGAGGTTAATCTGTTCCGCAGAGGAGCCGTAGCGAAAGCGAGTCCGAACAGGGCGTTGCAGTTGCAGGTCGTAGACGCGAAACCAGGTGATCTACCCATGGCCAGGTTGAAGTGCCTTTAAACGGGCACGGAGGACCGAACGGGTTGACGTTGAAAAGTCATCCGATGAGCTGTGGGGAGGAGTGAAAGTCTAATCAAACCTGGAGATATCTCGTTCTCCCCGAAATAGCTTTAGGGCTAGCCTCGGGCCACTACTCTGCGGGGGTAGAGCTACTGAATGAAACGAGGGGGCTACCCGCCTACCTCCTTCAACCAAACTCCGAATACCGCAGAGACTATCCCGGGAGTCAGACCGCGGGGGATAACCTTCGTGGTCAAAAGGGAAACAACCCAGACCGTCGGCTAAGGTCCCCAATTCATGCTAAGTGCAGAAGGATGTCCTTTTTCTGAGACAGCGAGGATGTTGGCTTAGAAGCAGCCACCATTTAAAAAGTGCGTAATAGCTTACTCATCGAGAAATCGGGCGCCGATGATGAACGGGACTAAGCATGATACCGAAGCCACGGGATTCAGAAGCTATCAGCTTTCAGCTTTCAGCCATCAGCAATTGGCAGGGGCTGACAGCTAAGAGCTGAAAGCTGATAGCTTCTGGATCGGTAGGGGAGCGTTGATAGGCAGATACAGGCCGTACCGAAAGGAGCGGTGGCGGGCCTATCAAGTGATGATGCCGGTATGAGTAACGATAAAGCAGGTGAAAATCCTGCTCGCCGAAAACCTGAGGTTTCCTGGGGAAGGTAAATCCGCCCAGGGTTAGGCGGACCCTAAGACGAGGCCGAAAGGCGTAGTCGATGGACAGCAGGTTAATATTCCTGCCCTTTGTTGTGCGATCAACCCGTAGTGCGTCCTTCCCAGTCGCAGCCCACCATAAGACGTGAGGGTTCCCGAAAGGGCGAGGCCGATTTGTTGCTGAAGTGCGAGGCGGAAGGACCGAGAAAAGCTGCGGTGGCAAACAGCGAATCCGTACTAAAACTGACACAGGTAGGTGAGGCGCGTAGCCTCAGGCGCTCGAGAGAACCGTCCTTAAGGAACTCGGCAAATTGACCCCGTAACTTCGGGATAAGGGGTGCCGTCCCATCTTCGGATGGGCGGCCGCAGAGAATCGGCACCGGCGACTGTTTATCAAAAACACAGGTCTCTGCCAACACTTACAGTGGACGTATAGAGACTGACGCCTGCTCGGTGCGGGAATGTTAAGGAAGGCGGTTATCCCCCGATTCGTCGGGGGAGAAGCTGGCAACCGAAGCACCCGTAAACGGCGGCCCTAACTATGAGGGTCCTAAGGTAGCGAAGTTCCTTGTCGGGTAAGTTCCGACGCGCATGAATGGCGTAACGACTGGTGCACTGTCTCAAGGACGGACTCGGTGAAATTGAACTTGTGGTGAAGATACCACATACCCGCGGCAAGACGGAAAGACCCCGTGAACCTTTACTGTAGCCTGGTATTGGTCACAGGCTGTACATGCGTAGGATAGGTGGGAGGCGATGATCCGGCTGTTCCGGCAGTCGAGGAGCCAACCTTGAAATACCACCCTTGTGCTGTTTGTTGCCTCACCCCGACCCGTGAATCCGGGCGGGGGACCGTGCTAGGTGGGCAGTTTGACTGGGGCGGTCTCCTCCTAAAGAGTAACGGAGGAGTGCAAAGGTCGGCTCAGCGCGGTTGGCAATCGCGTTTCGAGTGTAAAGGCACAAGCCGGCTTAACTGCGAGATATACCCATCAAGCAGATACGAAAGTAGGCCTTAGTGATCCGGTAATCCCGTGTGGAAGGGTTATCGCTCATCGGATAAAAGGTACTCCGGGGATAACAGGCTAATGACTCCCGAGCGTTCATAGCGGCGGAGTCGTTTGGCACCTCGATGTCGGCCCATCACATCCTGGGGCTGAAGGCGGTCCCAAGGGTTCGGCTGTTCGCCGATTAAAGTGGTACGCGAGCTGGGTTCAGACCGGCGTGAGCCAGGTCGGTCCCTATCTGCCGTGGGCGTACGAAACTTGAGAGGATATCTCCTTAGTACGAGAGGATTAGGAGGTACGTGCCTCTGGTGTACCAGTTGTCCCGCTCGGGGCACCGCTGGGTAGCTAAGCACGGAAAGGATAACCGCTGAATGCATCTAAGCGGGAAGCCCCCCTCGAGATAAGGTTTCGATCTCGCCTTCGGGCGAGTGAAGGCCCCTGCAAGACCAGCAGGTCGATAGGCGGGAGGTGTAAGCACGGAGACGTGTTCAGCTGACCCGTACTAATGGCCGAATGCTTGACCACATTAATGAGTGGCTGATAAGCACATCAAGACAACTCATGATGACCCGCGTGCGGCATCCCAACCCGATGCCGGCTGCGTCCGCTTATTTGATTGCCAAACTGGGACAGGTTCAAGCACTGCCGTTCTGCATACCTCACCGGGTGGATTATCGACTGCAACGGTAACGCCCGAAAACGTAACTTCTCCATTGATCAGGCGCATATTAACCGGTCACGCCGCCCACGGGGACAACCAACCCGAGTTATAGGGCCTTGTTCTTGCTGGCGCGGCCAGGTCTGCTGGTCGATATGATAAGGTACACCCAGACGGACAGGCGGTGCGGGAGTGCGCAAACCGCGCAGTCTCCGAGGGGCTCGACACCATGCTTCTGATCCCGGTAGACGTTCTCAAAGAGGGCATGACCCTGGCCCAGCCGATTTACCATCCGCTGGCCGAGAGCTGCATGCTGCTCAACAAGGGCGTGGTGGTGCAAGCGAAATACATCGCCAAGCTCAACGACATCGGTGTGACCCACATCTGGGTCCATTTTGACGGGCTGGAAAGCCTGGATGGGGAGGCCAACGAATCAATATCCGCCGAGCACATACGCCTCTACGAGGCCATCAACAACTCCGTTGACCAGCTCGAGCGGCGAGTCGAAGTGAAGCTCAGCCTGCACCAGTACCGCAAGGTAGTGCGGTCCATGTTGGCCAGTATCGTCGAGGACCCCGACCATGAGGTAGTCACCCACCAACTGACTTCGTGCGGTTCGCTGCTCACGGGGCATTTGGCCAATTGCAGCTACTTGTCGCTTTTGGTCGGGGCCCATATGACCGGGTACTTGAAGAATCAGCGTAGCACGCTGCCCGCCGACGTGGCCGAGAACACCAGCGAACTCGGCGTCGGCGCGCTGCTACACGACATCGGTAAGCTTCAGATGCCCGAGGAGATGCAGCTCAAGTCGGTGCTCGATCCTGAGGGAGAGTGGCCCGAGTACCGGTATCACGTCCAGACCGGCTTCGAAGAGGCCCGCGAGCACGTTTCCGTCGTAGCGGCCAACACCATCCTTAACCATCACCAGCGCTACGACGGTTCAGGGTTCCCGCGGCGGAAACCGCGCAGACCGGAACAGAGTCCCGAGCCACTGGCCGGACGGCAGATTCACATCTTCAGCCGTATTCTGGCCTTGGTGGACGCCTTCGACCACCTGCTGTGTCCGCACGGCAAGCCGGTCCCCACCGTCGCCGCCATACACGGGCTGAAACACTCTCGGTTCGTCGGTTGGTTCGATCCGGTGGTCACCGAAACGCTTTTCCGGCTGGTGCCTCCATTTCAAGTGGGGTCCCTGCTGACGCTGTCAGACGGCAAGCAGGCGGTCGTAGTGAGCAACCGTCCCGAAGCGCCGTGCCGGCCCACCGTCCGGGTCATACGCGGTCGTGTGGGGGAGGCAACCGCACGCGCCGAAGCTCACCAGCTTGACCTGAGGATGTGCCGCAACCTGTCCGTCGCTGCCGTGGACGGCGTGGACGTTCGCGACTACATCTTTACCGGTGAACTGGAGCCGGTGTAAACCCGCGCAACCTCGCCTGGTCCCTGTACGCACAACCTTTGAGTTTTCCCCGTTCGTCGATATGATCCGGCCAAAGCGGTCAATCGCCAGGGATGGGCCAATATGAAGATCGTCATCGCCGGAGCCGGACAGGTCGGCAGACACGCCGCGGAAGTGCTGGGCCAGGCCGGTCATCGGGTGACCGTGATCGAGACCTCCGTCCCGGTTCTGCGGGCGCTTGACGAAGCCGTCGATCTCAAGAGTCTGGAGGGCAACTGTGCGCAGGCGGAGAAGCTGCTCGAGGCCGGCGTCGCCGATTGCGACCTGTTTATTGCCGCCACCTCCGACGACGAGACAAACCTGCTCAGCGCTTCGCTCGCCAAGGGCGTCGGAGCCAAGAAGTGCCTGGCTCGCGTGCATCACAGCACCTACTTTTCTCAGCGCGGGCTCGATTACAAGAAGCACCTGGGCATCGACGAACTGCTCTGCCCGCAGTTCATTACCGCCCAAGCCATCGCCCGAACCCTGCGGAATCCCGGCGCCACGGCACTTGAGAACTTCGCCAGCGGGGCCATCCAGATGCACAAGTTCCCGGTGAACCCCGATGCCCCGGCGGTCGGCAAAGCCCTGCCCGCGTTGAACCTTCCCGGGCGGACGCGCATCGTGGCCATCGCCCGTGGCGAGGAGACCTTCATTCCCGGACGCGAGACGGTGATCCAGGCCGGTGATGTGGTCACGCTCATCGGGGCGACGGGCACGATCGACAACGCCCGGAAGTTCTTCTTCAGCGGCAAGCCCAAACGAACCCACGTGGTCATCATGGGCGGGGCGTCGATTGCGGTCTGGCTGTGCCGCGCCCTCAAGAAGCGGAACTTCGCCATTCGCCTGTTCGAGACCAAGCCGGAGCGGGCTGAAGAACTCGCCGAGAAACTCGAACACGTCACGGTGATCAACGCCGATCCCACCGACCCGGCGGTGGCCCTGGACGAACGCATCGGGGCGGCGGATGCGTTCGTGGCCCTTACCGGCGACGACGAGCACAACATCCTCGCAGCGGCCCAGGCCAAGGCGTCCGGTGTCGGCACCGCAATCACCGTCGTCCAGCGCTCGATCTATATCCACCTGCTGCCGCACATCGGCATCGACCACGCCTTTAGCCCACGAAGCGACGCGGTTCGCGAAATCCAGCGGATGCTCGAAACTGGCCCGGTGCTCGAACTGACCCATATTGCCGAGGGGAAAATCAAGTTGTACGAGGTGGCCCCGACTTCGCGCGGCGCGGCAATCGGTATTCCCCTCAAGAAAGTCCAATTCCCCCCGCGTACTCTGGTCGCCGCCATTCAGCGCGCGGGTGGCGCGACCGTGCCGGGCGCGGACGATGTGATTGAAGAAGGTAACACCCTTCTGGTAGTCGGCCATCACGGCATCGACAAGGAGCTCCGCAACATCTTTGTGGGCAAATAGGAATCGCGGAACTCGGTCTGGTGAACAGGTACGCGGGTTCGGGAGTACGCGGCGGTGAATATCCGATACGTGGGGCGCCAACTGGGATTGCTCGTGCTGGTGCTCAGCGCCGTGATGTTCCTCGTGGGCGTCTGGGCCTGGGTGCAGGCTGCCGGTGGAGGCGCCGGGGAACGAGCCGCGCGTAACGCCCTGCTACTCTCCGTGGCTGTGGGTCTGCTCCTCAGCGGCGCGCTGCGTCTGGCCGGCGGTCGCTTCGAAGGACAACTCGCCCGGCGCGAGGCCTTGCTGCTCGTGGCGGCCAGTTGGCTCGTGGGGGCCGCCCTCGCCGCCTTGCCGTTTCGGCTTTGGGCCGAGTTCGTGGGCAACACATCGGCCGTCGATCCCGCCTTTAGCTCATCGATCAATTGCTACTTCGAGGCGATGTCCGGTTTCACCACCACCGGCGCGACCGTACTAACCGAGATCGAGTCCATTCCGCGAAGCCTGCTCCTGTGGCGGGCCACCACCCACTGGCTTGGAGGGCTGGGCATCGTCGTGTTGTTCGTGGCGGTGTTGCCCATGCTCGGCGTGGGGAGCAAACGTGTCTTCCGCGTCGAATCGCCCGGACCCACGCCCGAGGGCGTCACCCCACGCATCCAGGAGACGGCGCGCATTCTCTGGATGATTTACTTTGGGCTAACGGTGGCGGAGATCGCCACCCTCCGCTTGTTGGGCCTCGATTGGTTCAGTTCCGTGTGCCACACCTTCGCCACCCTGGCCACCGGCGGGTTCAGCACGCTCAACGCGAGCGTCGGGCAGATGGACCGGGTCGCTGTTGACGCCGCGATCATCGTCTTCATGCTCCTGGCCGGCGTGAATTTCGGTCTCTACTATCAACTGATCCACCGCCGCTGGCGGACCGTCCGCGACGATCCCGAACTGCGCACGTATCTGGCGATCCTCGCGGTGGGGTGTCTGATAGTTGTCATCAGCATCTACCGCCTGCCCATTACCACCACCACCGGCACGGAAGTGCCCCCCTCATTCTTCACCAGCTTGCGCTACGGGCTGTTCCAGGTGACCGCCATTCAAACGACCACCGGGTTCTGCACCGCGGAATTCGATCATTGGCCTTTCGTCGCCAAGGCCACCCTGGTTATCCTGATGTTTGTGGGGGCATCCTCCGGCTCAACCGGCGGGGGGATCAAAGTGATCCGCTGCCTGATTGTCGCCAAGGTCCTCTTTGTCGAGATCGAGCGTGTCTTCCGCCCCAACGTGGTTCGGCCGGTCCGCATCGGCAAGAGCGCCGTCGAGGCCGAACAGAAGCTCGCCGCGGTCAGCTACCTGCTGGGGATCGTGGTGCTCTTCGCCGTTGGAACGGTTCTGATCAAGGCCCTGGAAACGGATCACCCGGTCAGTTTGGTCACCGCCGCCACCGCCGCGGCCGCCACGCTCAACAACATCGGCCCGGGTCTGGCGGAGGTCAGCGCCGTCGATAACTATGCCTGGTTTTCTGCTCCGGGCAAGGTGGTCATGTGCCTGCTGATGGTCATCGGCAGGCTCGAAGTCTTCGCCATCATCGTGCTGTTCCACCCCCGTTTCTGGCGCGATGAATGATTTACCGGGTCCGTGACACATTAGGCGGCCTTTTGAGCGTTCCGTCGCCGAGCGATTGTCTCCCGCGCGCCGATGGTCTTCTTCGCCCTGAAGGGGCGTATTACGATAGCCCAGGGCAACGCCCTGGGGCGGGATTTGCCCGAAGAAACGTAAGCCCTGAAAGGGCGAAATAAAGCT
This sequence comes from Phycisphaerales bacterium, assembly GCA_030612785.1. Taxonomy (GTDB): domain Bacteria; phylum Planctomycetota; class Phycisphaerae; order UBA1845; family UBA1845; genus JAAEQG01. Next base: position 149 of record JAUWNF010000121.1, on the reverse strand, counting down.
ATGCCGCCCTTTCAGGGCTCATATTTGTCTCGGTCACGAGAACCCAGGGCGTTGCCCTGGGCTGATCTATGGCGCCCCGTTGGGGCTGATGCGTTGGCAGCACAGACACGCGGGGGGCTGCATTAGCCCGCCGATTCTGTCATGGACCC
>JAUWNF010000324.1 GCA_030612785.1 Phycisphaerales bacterium | reverse complement strand
AGCGGCGCGGGCTGGCACGTGGTCAAGGTCCTGGACCGAACCGAACGGGTGGAGAAATCGTACGATCAGGTCAAGGACCGGGTCGAGCGCGACGCACGAGCTGCCCGGCAGCAAGAGGCCACGCAGCAGTACCTCCGGGAACTTTTCGACCGGCATGAGGTCAAGTTGTACCCCGAGGCGTTCCTGATGACCCCCGGCAAAACCGGAGCCGCGAAGGATCAATGACCCCCGGATCGAAGCGGACATTTCGATGCGGTCGCCTGCAGACCATCCGCGGGGTTCAGCCCGCGCGGCGCTGCACAAGGATGTTGGCCGCTTGCCTGTGCATGATGCTGGTCGGCTGCGGGGAGGGCACGCCCGATCTAAGTGCCAATGAGGACGAGATCCATCCCATCGTCAAGACCGCCGACCTCGGACCGGTGAAAATGACCGTCACCGCGGACAAGAATCGCATCACCATCGCCGAGCGGATCGGTTTGACCATCGAGGTCTTCGCCGAAGACGGCGTGGACATCGAAATAGCGGACCCCGGGGACCAGTTAAATGAGTTTCAGGTCCGCGACTTCACCAGCCAACCAGCCGAACCGGTCAAAGGCGGTCGGCGCTGGACCCAGACTTACGACCTGGACATCTTCCTCTCGGGCGAATACTCGATCCCCCAGATCGAAGCCCGCTTCATCGACCATCGCAAAGATGATTCCGACCAGCCTGTAGGACCGGCTTCCCAGCCGGTCGAAGGGACTATCCGTACCGAGCCGTTCACCGTCGAGGTCACCTCGCTGCTGGAGGGCGAGTTCGACCCCACACAATTCCGCGACATCAAGGGGCCGGTGGAATTGCCCACAGAGGCCGGGCACCGCTGGCTCGCGTGGGGAGTGGGCGCCGCGGCCGTGGTTGCGGTCGTGGTTATCTGGATCATTCTACGGCGGCGGAAAGCTCGCCCCGAGAAGCAAATCGTGGTTGTGCCCCACGAATGGGCGTTCGATCAGTTGCGTCTGCTGGTCGACGAGAAGCTGGTCGAGCAAGGCCGGGTTCACGAGTTCTACTTTCGCCTCAGCCACATCGTGCGGGTGTACATCGAATTGCGCTTCGGATTGATGGCCCCGGAGCGCACCACCGAGGAGTTCCTCGTCGAAGTACATCGTAGTGACACACTGCGGACTGACCACCAGACTTTGTTGGGTGACTTCCTGCGCTCGTGCGACATGGTCAAGTTCGCCAAGTACGATCCCACGACGGCGGAGATCGAGTTGGCGTTCGACTCGGCTCGTGACTTCATCGAACAGACCGTCCCCTCCGGCGAGGCCTCCACCGCACGGACCCGGGAGCGCGCCGCATGACCTTCCACGAAGAATCCAGTTGGTTTCTGCTGCTGCTACCAGTGGTGATTCCGCTGATCTGGTGGCGCTGGGCCAGGCAGGGGCGGCACGCTTCGGTGCGCTTCTCCGCCCTGGGCTGGCTGGCGGGCCGGGGTCGGACGCTCAAGGCCCGCGCACGCATTCTGGTGCCGCTCCTCCGCACGTTGGCCGTTACGGTCCTGATCGTTTGCCTGGCCAGGCCGCAGAAGGGCAACGAAGAGACCCGCGTCCTCTCGGAGGGGGTCGCGATCCAGACGCTGGTGGACGTTTCCGGCAGTATGGAGGCCCTCGACTTCAATCTCGACGGGAACCAAGTCAACCGCCTCGCCGCGATCAAGAGCGTGTTCCGCGATTTCGTGCTGGGCAACGATGGTGATCTTCCCGGCCGCCCCGACGACCTGATCGGGCTGATTACTTTTGCCGGCTATGCGGACACCAAGTCGCCGCTCACGTTGGACCATGCCACCGTGCTGGACATTCTGACCAACACGAACACGGTGATGAGCGTGGACGTGCAGAAGCGCATCTGGAAGTTACAGCGGCAACTGGAGCGAGCCCGACGAACACGGGGCACCCAGGCCCAAGCACGCGAACTGCAAGCGCAAATCGAGATGCTCTCCGGCGAGGACGGGACCGCCATCGGCGACGCCATCGGTTTGGCGGTCAAGAACCTGACCGAGTTGGAACGGCGGCGTGGGGTGAGCGACGAGAAGCGGATCAAGAGTAAGATCATCGTGCTCATGACCGACGGGGCCAACAATGCCGGCGATCTGGCGCCGGCCCAGGCCGCCCGGATGGCCGCCGCGTTCGGCTTCAAGATCCACACCATCGGCGTGGGGACCGGACGGCGCGTTCGGGTGCCGCAGGTGGTTCCCTTCACCGGAAGCGTGCGCCTGGTCCAGCAACACTTCCCCATCGATGAAGAAACGTTGCGGACCATCGCGGACCTCACCGGTGGGAAGTACTTCCGGGCGCGCGATGCCGACGCCCTGCACGAGGTTTATGCCGAAATCGATCAACTGGAAAAGACCGAGACCGAAGAGAAGCGCTACATGCAGTTTCGCGAGTTGGCCACCGCCTCGATCGAACTCGGGGCGGTGACCCTGCCACCGTTGCTGATGATTGCACTCGGACTGCTGGTGCTGGAGGTGTTGCTGGCCAATACCCTGTTTCGCAAGATACCGTAACCATGAGCACTGTTAAGTGGGACAACCCGATCTACATTCACTTACTGTGGTTGGTGCCGCTGCTGGCTGCGGTGTTCATGTACGGCTTCTGGCGCAAGGAACGCGCCCTGCACCTGTTCGCCACCGCCAATTTGCTCGAAGCGTTGGTCCCGTGGGTCAGCGTCGCGCGGCAGTATGTCAAGGCGGGACTGGTGCTGTTGGCCCTGGCATTTGCGGCGTTGGCCCTGATCGGCCCCCGGTGGGGCGTCTACTATGAAGAGGTCCACCGCAAGGGCGTGGACATCATCATCGCCCTGGATGTCTCCCGCTCGATGTTGGCGGAGGACATCGCTCCCAATCGCCTGGAACGGACCAAGCTGGCCATCGGAGACCTGCTCGAACAACTCGAAGGCGACCGCGTCGGTTTGGTGACCTTCGCCGGAACCGCGGTCAAAAAGAGCCCGCTAACCATCAACTACGGGTCGTTCAAGATGGTCCTTTCCGAAGTGGACACCTCCAGCTCGCCGCGCGGCGGCACCATGCTCGGCGACGCCGTCCGCCAGGCCAAGGAGTGCTTCCTGGACCGCGTTAAGGACCACAAGGTCATCATCCTCATCAGTGACGGTGAGGAGCATGAGACCGATTATCCCGTCGAAGCGGCGCGGGCGGCCTATCAGGAGAACGGCATCATCCTCTGTACCGTGGGCATAGGCGACGTCCGTGAAGGAGCCCGCATTCCTCTTGTCGAAAACGGTCAAAAATCCTTTCTCAAATACGACGGCCAGGAAGTCTGGTCTAAAATGAAGCCCGCCGTGTTGCAGGAAATGGCCGTGGTCGGCGGGGGCATGTACCTTAACGCGGAGACGCGCGACTTCGACCTTGGTAAGGTATACGACTGGATACGCGATAAACTGGAAGTGGTGGAGTTCGAGGCCAAGTTCACCGAGCGGTATTACGCCCGGTTTCAGTGGTTCGCCGGGCTGGCCTTGCTCCTGGTGGTGCTCGAAACCTTGATGACCGATCGAAAGAACAAAACCGAGCCGCGACCGTAAGGGAGCAGGCAGTGCTGGGTACGGTGGGCTCCGTTCACCATTTGGACGAGGAAAACGATGAACGCAGAGACGCTGAGGACGCAGAGAAAACCTGATTACTTTTCTTCTCTGCGCGCTCTGCGTCTCTGCGTTCTATCTCTGGCTGCCGGCGTTGGACTGGCGATGGGAGCAGCGCCGACATTCGCCGAGGAGGAGTTGTCTCCCGCCGAACACGTCGCTCGCGCCAATCAGGCGCTGGCTGACGGAGACTTCGAGAACGCCCTCGCAGACTATCGACAGGCGGAACTGGCCCTGCCCGAGTCGCCGGACTTGGCGTACAACCAGGGGATCGTCCATTACCGCACGGGTGATTTCGCCAAGGCCCGCGAGCTGTTCAGCCGGGCGCTGACTACACGCGACCTGGAACTCGAAGCCAAAGTCAAATTCAACCTGGGCAACTGCCGGTACGCCGAAGCGCTCGAAAAGATGTCCAATTTGCAGGAGGCGATCGACCACCTCCGCACCGCGATAGAGTACTACGTCGACGTCCTGGAGATCGCCCCGGAGGACGCCGATGCGCGGGCCAACATCGAGACCGCCCAATTGCTCATCAAAGACCTGCTCGACAAGCTCAAGAACCAGCAGGAACAACAACCACAGGACCCGACGTCGCAGCCGAGCGAGTGCGACCAGAAAGAGCAACAGGAGGGGCAGCAGGAGCAGCAGTCGCAGGACGGTGATGAACAGCAGGAGCCCGAAGAGCAGGAAAACCAACAGGAGCAGCAACAACAAGCCGGCGAAGACGAGCAACAGACTCAGCAGGAACAAAGCGAACCACCCGCCGGCGAGCAGGAAGAGCGGCAACTGACCGAAGAGGAAGCCCGCCGGCTGCTTCAGGCGGTTCGCGACAAGGAGCAACAGCGTCGTGACGAGCAGGCCCGGCGTCGGCGGATCGGCCGTGCCAAGGTGGCGAAGGATTGGTAGTCAGTCCCATGCGTAGAGGCAGACTAGTGCTCCGTGACGCGTGTACTGATGGTTGGGTGGCCCATGGCTTTAGCCGTGGGGGACACCAATCGGCAAACCATTCGTGTCCCCCACCTCTGAAGAGGTGGGCCACCCGTCATTCGTGTCCCCCACCTCTGAAGAGATGGGCCACCCAGGCATTGGGGATCCGTCGAATCAACGGTAACGGAGCACTAGCTGTTGCGGTTGTCTTGATGATGGCGTCCGTTGCCTCCGCAGAGGTGGAGTTCTCCATCTCCCC
>JAUWNF010000690.1 GCA_030612785.1 Phycisphaerales bacterium | reverse complement strand
CCCTATAATATCATCTGATTCGTGCATGGATATCCCATGACCGTGTTTGTCGGGGGATTTTTTCCCAAACTCTGTGCGGACCACCAGCTTGAAGTGGGCCGCGTACCTCAGTGAAGTCGAGCCCCTACCTCGGTGAGATCGGGACCGAGTAGGCACGGTATCGGGACCGAGTAGGCAGCCTACGCGGTCCCGACTCCTGTTGAGGTCGACGCCGACTCCCAGCTTGGGTGCGGGCGCCTGCGCCAAGGAAGGCGCGGGGGCCGACCTCAGCTTGGAAACGGTTTCCGCCATGCCTCTTTCCGCCTCATCGCCTGCCAGAATTGTCTATTTTGCCATAGCCGAACGTCCGAGAACGGATTCTCAGACTACCTTACGCTACGTTGGCAGAACGGTCAACGCCGCGTCCAAACGTCCGCTTGCGCAGTTCGCAGGCCGATGTGCCGCTGCCCATTCTGGCCCGCTGAAGCCGCGTCTGGTGTTCGAACTGGCGATCGACCACGCTGTTGGGCCGGTGAGCGTCTTGAGCTGTACGAACGCGGTCTCGCGGTTGCGGGTGCTGAGATCGCTGCCGCCGACCAGGGCGTCGGGAATGCCCAGACCCTTAACTATGTCCACGTTGACGCTGGCGTACTTCTCCGGCCCGAGGATCTTGTCGGTGGGCGGGTACTCGACCTTCAGGTCGATCATGTCGTCCCACACGATGTCCATGCCGCCCTTGACCGCGCCGGTGTGGGGCGCCTCCCGGTTCCAGTCCGCATTGCGCATACGGGCCGACGGCTATCAGGACCGGCTGCCGAAAACTGAGTACCAGCGGCTCATCAAAAATTGGCTCCGGCGGTGCTGCGAGATCACCACCGGCCCGGTCTTCTTCACGTTCTCGGAGAAGTGGCTGGCCGACGTTGAAGAAGCCATCCGCAAGCACAGGCTCAAGTTGATCCAACGGTGCTGGTGGTATTATACATTTGGGCAGGCGGCGAAGGTTCGTTATTCGCCCTGCGTGCGCCCGGTCTACTGGCTGAACGACAGACGTCTCTTCCCCGAGCAAATCCGTGTGCCGTCCGCCAGGCAGATCAAGTACAACGACAAACGCGCCAAGGCGGGCGGCAAGATGCCGGACAACCTCTGGGAGTTCTCCCGCGTCTGCGGCACGTTCCACGAGAAGCGTAAGTGGCACCCCTGTCAGCTACCCGAGCAGATGATCGAGCGAGTCATTCTCGGCCACTCGAGCCCAGGTGACACTATCCTTGATCCGTTCGTCGGCAGTGGGACGACGGTCTACTGTTGCGACCGTCTCAGCCGCCATGTCGTGGGCATCGACCAGAGCCAGTTCTACCTCAACAAGATCAGGGAGGAACACGAGCGGCGGGAGCAATGCCGAATCGAAGGTGCGGCATGAGCGATGGCCGCAAAACGCGGGTGGTGAATCTCCGCAAGGACAGATACGACGTGTCCATCGGTCGCGCCGGCCGGGGTCAGGACGGCTACTTTGGAAACCCGTTCCGGCTCGGGAAGCAGCCGCGCGGGGCGACCATCGAACGGTACCGTGAGTATTTCCTGAACCGACTCCGCACCGACGAGCAATTCGCCCGACGAGTCCGGGAGTTGAAAGGCCAAACCCTCGGCTGTTTCTGCAAACCGCATCCGTGCCACGGCGACGTGATCGCCGAGTACCTGGACGCGCCTGTACGGCTAGCGGTGGTCGGATCGCGAACGTTCAATGACTATGCCCTCCTGTGCGAGGTGCTCAACCGCTTCGAGATCATCGAGGTCATCAGCGGCGAGGCCAGAGGCGCCGACTCGCTGGCCGAACGGTACGCCCATGAGCGCAACCTGCCCATCAAGGTGTTCCCCGTCGACTGGGACAGACAC
>JAUWNF010000265.1 GCA_030612785.1 Phycisphaerales bacterium | reverse complement strand
GGCGGCGGCATACGCGCAGATGCGGGCCGATCCCGGCCGCGGGATGAGACTGGCGGGGGGCAAGTTCCTGCGGATGTGGAACCCGGTGCCCAACGCGACCGCCTACCAGTCACGAACCGTACGCTGGATCAGCGCCGCATGGATGGTGCCGATGTTGCTATTGGCGCTTGCGGGGGTGTTTGCGCTGCGCAAACGGACGCCCGGTCATGCCGGGGCTGTTCTGATTTACCTGTTGCTCCCGGCGCTCTACCTGAGCGTATTGCACTCGATCTTCGTCGGCAGCGTGCGCTATCGGCTGGGAGCCGTGCCCATGCTGGCGATCCTCGCAGCCGTATCGGTTGAACGCCTTCTCACAACTGTGTGGTCACGGGAGAGAAAGGAAGGACCTCACGCGGAGGCGCAAAGGACGCGGAGAAGATGAAAAGCATTACCCTTTTGCTCTGCGGTCTCTGCGGCTCTGCATGAACATCTATACAGTGGCCAAGTTGAAATCGACATCCGCAAGAAAGGCGTACAGCCGCGCGCGGGTGTGGGCCGGCATTCTGGCTGTGCTCGCATTCCCGGCGGCGTGGCTGCTGTACGGTACCATGACTGACCCGGAGCGCATGCGCCGCCGGTGTGAGGCGTACCTCGGACGCTTCATCGACGGCGAAGTGACCGTTGAGAATGCGACGTTCGGCTTCTTCACCGGGATTCATCTCGACGGGGTGCGCGTGACGGAGTCCAGTGCCACCAGTTCGGCATCCTCTGCCGACCATCCGTTCTTCTACTGCCGCAACCTGCTGTTAAAGCACGACCCTCTGGCCATGCTGGTGGGCAAGCTCTCGGTGGAGGAAGTGGTCGCCATCAATCCGCTGTGCAACCTCGTGCGGGCCAGTGCGTCCGGCGACTACAACATCAGTCGCATCTTCCGCGGCTCCTCCCCGGGCGGACGGGTGAAGAAGCCTCGGCTGCCCGTCGTGCGCCTGCGCAACGCCTCGCTGATCATCGCGCGGGAGACAGAGGGTAAGCGGCGCGACGTCGATCGGATCACCCTGAGCGTAGTCGCCACCCCGGAATCGGAAACCGCACGTTCCTATTCCGTAGCCTGGAAGCGCGGCGGCCCCGAACCCGTCGAAGGGCGCTCGAGGTTCAACCTCCGCACCCTGTCCTTCAAGGACCTCAAGGGCGGACTGCCCTGGCTGTCGCTGGAGACGGGGATGCTGGTCGTCGCCACGCAAATCGCGGACGCGGATCGCTGGTTCGGCCTGCTAGGGCTGACCGGGCAGATCAAGGCTGAGGACTACGACTTGTCGTTGCGGGCCGGCCCGGGTGAGCGCGGGCGGCTGACTGTGCGGTTACGCGATGCCTCTCTGTCCATTCCCATCGACGAGGCCGAGCAGTCGCTGCCGCGCGCGGAGCGCTATCTGCGCTTTGACGACGTCGAAGGGACCGTGGAGCTGTCGCAGACGCGCGCCGAGGTGCAGTTCGGCGGAACGTTCCACGGGGCCCCCTGCCGCGTGGTCGCCAGGCTGACGGGTGATATCGATCCGCAGGCCGATCTCGAGGACGTCGCCGTGTCAGCCACCATCACGTGCGAGGACTTCACGCTGCCCCTGGTGGGCACGGGGGCTTCCCCGGCAGCAGTCCGCTTCGTACGGCGGTGGCGACCGCTCCGCAGCTTCTACAACGACTTTGACCCCCACGGGCGCGTGGCTTTGGAGATAACGGTGACCAAGGCCGCCGGCACCGGGCAGCCGGTACGTCTGGAGCGGGGTGTGATGACCGTCTTGCACGCGGATGGATCGTATCGCAAGTTCCCCTATCGTGTGGGCGACATCACCGGGTCGGTCCAAGTCACTCCCGAGGGCATTTACCTTCGCGAACTTGCCGGCAACCACGAGGGGGCGCCGATTGTAGTGAACGGCTGGCTGGCCGAGGCGCGGTGGTACAGCGCGTCCGAACTGCACATCACCGGTCGGGGTGTAACCCTCGATGCCGATTTGCACAGTGCGCTCAACGAGCGGTACCGCAAACTGTGGGACACCTTCGCTCTGGCCGGGTCCGCCGACATTACCGTGGAGATGGGCCGGGGACCGGGCACGGCAGAGAAGCCGCAGCCGTATACAACGGCCATCAAGGCTGAACTGACCTCCGCCCGCGCCCGCTTTGCGGGGTTCCCGTATCCGGTCGAGGACCTTTCGGGCGGCGTAGCCGTCTCCGGTGATCGGCTCACCGTGACTCGACTGACCGGGCGTAACGGCCCGGCGCGGGTAGTCGTCGACGGCTACGCCGAGCTTGCCGACGAGGGACTATCCGATCTGCACTTGCGGCTCGAGGCGGAACACCTCACGTTCGACGACCGGCTTTTTGGGGCCCTGCCCGAAGAAGCCCGCAACCAGGTCGCCGATTTCGCACCCCAAGGCACGTTCGATCTGGCCGGAGACATCACCTTCGATCCGTCGGCCGGGCGCGCGACGTACGATTTGGCGGCCACGCTGCGCGACGTGCAGATCACTTACCGTGCGGTTCCAGTGCCCGTTGAGCACGTCTCGGGGACCATCCGCCTGCAACCGAACCACGTGGCCATCGAGCGACTCACCGGGCGGCGCGGAGAGTGCACGGTCACGGTTGTCGGAGCATTTTCGTCCGGGGCGGATCGGGCGGACGCACGTGCCCTAATCACTTGCGAGTATCTGGTCGCAGACCAGGAGCTATTGGCCGCCCTGCCGGAGGGCGTCGGCGGCGTGTGTCGCGACCTGCGGATCACCGGTCCGGTCAAAACCGGCACCCACTACGAAAGCCAGGGGACGGATGCTGCGGCCGGCACCCACCGAACCGTCATCGATGCTGCCGGCGCCTCGATCGATCCGGTGTCTTTTCCGTATCCCCTGGCGATCACCCGGGGAACGGTGACCGTCGAACCCGGACACGTCGTCATCGGCAGGCTGCATGCGGCGCACGGAGACACAACTGTGACACTCGACGGCACCCTGGCGTTTGATGACCAAGCTGTCGAAGGTGACTTCACCCTCTCGGGCAAGCACATCGTGCTGGATGAGGACCTTCGTCTGGCGGTCCCCTGGCGCTGGCGGCGAACCTGGAACAAGATATCGCCGACCGGGACCATCGATCTGGAGCTTGAAAGCCTGGACTATCACCGCAACCGCGGCGCCGCGTCGGCCGATTGGGTTTTTGACGGACGGCTGGTGCTGAACGGTACCGGCCTCGACGTCGGAGTGCGGGTCCGGGACGCGGCTGGCGTGTTGCAGGGACAAGGTGAGGTGTGCGGCGAAGTCGGTGAGCTATCCGCGTCCGCGGCACTTACGCTCGACACTCTAAGCGTGAACGATCGCCGGGTGGAAAACGTTCGGGGACAACTCGAAAAGTCGGCGGTGGGCGGCTATTTGGTGCTGCGGGATATGTCCGGCGAGTTGTACGACGGGCTGATCTCCGCGGACGTAGAGGTGCGCTTCGAGCCCGGCGCCGCGCAATACGACGTGTCCGCGACGATGCAGGACGTGGATCTGCGGTACTTCCTCCGCGCCGGCAAGGGGGCGTCGGCACGCACCCAGCCGGTCGCCGGAAAGCTGGACGCCCACATTTTCATGGGTGGCGCCGGCGGCGACGCCGAAAGCCGCCGCGGCGGCGGCAAGGTCAGCATCCGCAACGCCGACCTCTACCGGCTTCCGCTCATCGCGGCGATTCTCAATGTCATCAACTTTACCATCCCCGAAGAGTCCGCGTTTCAGGAAATGTCGGCCGAGTTCTTCGTCACCGGCCGGCGCGTGGAGGTCAAGGATATCGTTCTCCAGGGCACCGCGTTGGCACTGGTCGGGTCGGGCACCGTGGTGCCAACCACCCAAACCCTGGCTTTGAAGCTCGTGGCGGTGACGCCGCATCGCTGGGTGCAGGTCCCGGTGATCACGGAGTTCCTGGAGGGAGCGGCGCGCGAAATGCTGGAGATCGACGTCCACGGACCGCTGGGCGATCCCCGCATCGAGGCCAAGCCCCTGCGCGGCATCGAAGCCGCCTTCGAAACCTTGTTCGAGAAGAAGAAGCCGAAGAAGCCCGGACCCGTCGCACCGATATAGCTCAACCTCCGCGAGCCCCTCTTATATTATACAGCGCAAATCTCGTTCAGGCCGGGAGTCTCAAGTGTTGTGCGATGTGGAATAGCCCCGCAAGACTTGGATATGTAACTGCTATCGAAAACGAAGCCCAGGAGGGACGACAGAAACGCTCGCTGTGTCGACAGGTGTGTGTCGCTCCTCCAGGGCTCGAATCGCGGGGGAGCGACCTCCAGGCTTACGCCCCTGGATACCCAATACCGCCCCTCTAGGACCGAGCTTTCGCCTACAGCGCTTTCTTCCAGGCGTTGATCTCTCGTTCAAGCTCCGCCAGTCTCTCCGAAACGCGCTCCCGAAAACGAACCTGTTCGATTCCATAGAGGTCTGACGGGACTTGAGTCCCCTCTTTGACGACCAAGAGAACTCGGTTCCGCCCTAGTCGCCCTGCGAACCAGCCGATTTCAAATAGGACATTGGGACGCGGCTGCTGGTGTTCCCCTTCGTTCCCCATGACGACGTCGTCTGGAGTCAGGACGGCAACCGCGGCCAAACATGGCTGGGCTTCTTGCTCGAATTTCTCGATGAACGTGCGACTCCTGCCCGGTTCGTCCATCATAATCACCGGGTTCAGCTTGAATCCATCCTTCAGAATCTCCTTGAGCTCGCGCCGCTTGGCTTCGTCATGCCCGTGGACAATGAACACCTTGTTACCCACGATCTTGTCCTCCGCCCCAAGCGCAGCGGCTTCGCGCTTCAGCAAGTCGGTCACCATGCGGCAGTCATCGCCAAACCGCTTTTCCACCGGGGGCAAGTTCCGGTGTTTGCCGTTCAGATACCAAGTCGCCTCACCCCACGCAGAAATGAAGCTGTTCACCCTCGGCTGTTGGTGTCGCTGACCCACGAGGATGCAAAACGGGACCCATTCCGGGGCGCGGAATGCCCCTAAGTGAATCGCATACAAGAGAAGTCTTCCAGCCGATTCCAGCCGTTCAGCGTCCGAATCGCCACGCGCGGGCAAGGTTGACAATTCTTGGGCAATCGCAACCAGTGCTGCTGGAGTGTCGTCCACAGGTCACCCGTCCTCTGACAGCAGGTCGATGATCTTGATCGAATCTTCGGGCCTCGCCACCGCCACAGTCCGGCCACTCCGAGAGAACATCAGACACTCCGGATGGGTCACGTCAGTCTCACGGCCGTCCGCAGTCTGAAGACGGAAGGGTTTGAAGGGCCGCACCTGATGCGCCTCGCGGAGCTGTTCTACGGTCATCGGCGATACTCCTCGATTCCGAGTGTGGCCCGGTACGCCGGGTATGACAAACCCATAGTTACCGTGGTATCCTGACTCCCCGCTCCCGCGCGACCCGTTCAGCCTGCTCGTAGCCGGCGTCGACGTGGCGGATGATGCCGGTGGCGGGGTCGGCGGTGAGAACGCGTTTGAGGCGCCGAGCGGCCTCTGGCGTGCCGTCGGCGACGATCACTTGCCCGGCGTGGAGGGCGTAGCCGATCCCGACGCCGCCGCC
>JAUWNF010000483.1 GCA_030612785.1 Phycisphaerales bacterium | reverse complement strand
CGCGGCGGTTTAATGACCTCCTTGAGGACCGAACGCTTGGTGCCGATAGAATCTACACTCGGATCGCGTTTGTCGGAGCCGACGGCGCCCCGTTGGTTGATACCGCTCTTGCTGAAAACGCCGAGCAAGTTACCAGGCGGGAGTGGGAACAGTTGCTCACTCCGAATAACCCGATCGCCACGATCGTACATGAGCACCAGGAAGGAGGGAACGGGCTGTTGGTCTCCGTGCCGTACGTCTTCAAGAGCGAATACACCGGACAGATCATCGCGTGGATCAACCCACGGATCGTATCCGAACATCTCCTTAAACAGAATGAACCGTCGTCGGGGTTTGCCTACCTGGTCTGCCGCGAGGACCGTTTGTGTCCGGTAGGCAATATGCTGCTCAGGCAGGGTTTCTCGAGCCTGCCCGACTTGGTCGACATGCAACCCGATGCACCACTTCCGTTCGAGGCCACCAAACGAGACGGAACGAAGGTGGCGATGATTGCTGTGCGTGAGCCCATCGAGGGTGCTTCTTTTTCCCTCATCAAGATGGTGCCCGCCGCAGAGGTGCTCGGCCGAACCGCACCCTGGCACCTGCTCGTGGCGATGGCCGCGCTATCGGCAGTCGTGCTGGGGGGGGTCGCACTGAGCCTGCGGTTTCATGCCCGCAATCTGCTTCTCCAGGTACGCCTCAAGGAGGCGTCTCAGCGACGCGAGGAACTGGAGCAAGCGGTCCGGGAAAGAACGCAAGAAGTACAAGAGCAGAACAACCACTTGGAAGAGGCTTTGGCACAGTTGCAGCAAGCCCATGCCCAGTTGTTGCAGGCTGACAAGCTGGAATCGATCGGACGGTTGGCCGCCGGCATCGCTCACGAGATCAACACGCCGATCCAGTATGTCGGCGACAACATCCGATTCCTTGCCGACTCCATCAAAGACCTCCTCCAGCTCATTGCGTCCTATCGGGGCCTCGCATTCGGAAATGGTACTGGTGCCGGCGAAGTGAACATCGTGGAAAAAGCTGCAACGCTGGAAGAGGAGGCGGACCTGCCGTATCTGGAGGAGGAATTGCCCAAAGCCGTCGAGCAGGGTCTCGACGGCGTCGCCCGGGTGAGCAAGATCGTGTTGGCCATGAAGGGGTTTTCTCATCCGGGGTCCGAAGAAAAGGGGGCCGTGGACCTCAACCAGGCCATCGAAACCACGATTACGATAAGCCGAAGTGAGTGGAAGTATGCGGCCGAGATGGTCACCGACTTCGATCTTTCGCTACCGCTTATTCCCTGCCTGGTCAGCGAATTCAACCAGGTGATCTTGAACCTCATCATCAACGCCGCGCACGCTATCGCTGACGTAGTGGGTAAGAACACCGGCGAGAAGGGAACCATCACGATTGCGACGCGGCAGGACGGCGACTGGGCCGAGGTCCGCATCCGCGACACCGGGACGGGTATCCCGGAGGAGCACCGCTCGAAGGTCTTCGACCATTTCTTTACGACCAAGGAGGTGGGCAAAGGAACCGGGCAGGGCCTGGCGATTGCATACTCCGTGATTACCGAAAAGCACGGCGGCACCATTACCTTCGAGAGCGAAATGGGCAAGGGAACGACCTTTATCATTCGCATGCCGATTAAACTGGAATCGGCTGCCGCAGAGGAGACCCCGCAGCATGAAGAAGCGTGTTCTCTTCGTTGATGACGAGCCCAACGTCCTGGACGGACTGCGGCGCATGCTGCGCGCCGAGCGAGCCCGGTGGGACATGAGCTTCGTTGACGGCGCGGATGCGGCGTTGAACGAGCTGCGCGCGGCCGGCTTCGATGCCGTCGTGTCGGACGTGAACATGCCGGGCAAGGACGGTTTCGCGCTTCTGGCGGAGATACGCACGGACGAGCGAATGCGGGATGTCCCCGTCATCATCCTGACGGGTCGAAGCGAAACCGACATCAAGCGGCAGGCCCTGAACCTGGGGGCCACGGACCTACTAAATAAGCCGGTCGATACGCAAGACCTGATCGCGCGGCTCCGCAGCGCGATTCGTCTGAAGACCTATCAAGATGAACTCAAGGATCAGAACGCGATTCTCGAACGGAAGGTCGAAGAACGAACGGCGGAATTGGCGGACTCGCGCTTGGACATCATTTGGCGTCTGGGCAAGGCGGCCGAGTACCGCGACGAGGAAACGGGCAATCACGTGGTGAGAGTGGGATGCTGTTGTCGCGTGATCGCCGAAAAACTGGGTGCGGACCGCGAGTTCGTGGAGCTGCTGTTCCTGACCAGCCCTCTACATGACATCGGGAAGATCGGTGTCCCGGACGCGATTCTCCTGAAACGTGGTCCGCTGAACGAGGATGAGTGGGACGTGATGAAGAGGCACTGCGCCATTGGGGCCGAGATCCTGCGCGAAGACTCCAAGGTAATGAACGCGTTTCTCGCGTGGCGTGGAGGGCGCACGTGCGGCCACAACGGAAACGGTCAAAACCCCATTCTGAAGATGGCTTCGTCGATTGCGCTGACGCATCACGAGTGGTGGGATGGGACCGGCTATCCGGCGGGTCTGGCGGGAGAGGACATTCCGCTGGAATCGCGCATCGTCGCCTTATCAGACGTTTACGATGCGTTGTGTTCCGAACGCCCCTACAAGCCCGCGTTCCCGGAAGCCGAGGCGCTGAGCATCATCCGTGATGAAGCTGGCCGACATTTTGATCCGGCGGTCTGTGTGGCCTTTGGAGAATCACTCAAGGAGCTGGGAGCGATCCGAACAGAATTGGGCGATGAAGCGCCCTGCCCGGCAGAGATAGGATGTGTGCCATGAAACGGATCCTGTTTGTTGACGACGAACCCAACGTGCTCGATGGGCTTCGGCGAATGTTGCGTCCCATGCGGAAGGAATGGGAGGTGGCCTTCGCACCTGGCGGCGAGGAAGCCTTGGCCGCCTTGGCGGAGAAGCACTTCGACGTAGTGGTCAGCGACATGCGCATGCCCGGCATGGATGGGGCGGCGCTTTTGACCGAGGTCATGCGGCAGTACCCCGGGATCGTGCGCATCGTGCTCTCCGGGCATTCGGAAAAGGAAACGCTTCTGCGAGCCGTCGGACCGGCACACCAGTATCTGGCCAAGCCATGCGACCCCAAGCAGCTAAGGAAGGTCATAACCCAGGCCTGCGCCCTGCGCGATCTGCTGAGCGAAGACTCGCTCAGAGAACTGGTGTCGCAGATGAGTACGATCCCCAGCCTGCCGGAGACCTACACCGAAATCGTAGAGGAGCTTCAAGCTCCGGATGCTTCGATCAAGAACGTCGGCCAGATCGTCTCGAAAGACGTGGGGATGACCGCAAAGGTCTTGCAGCTCGTGAACTCGGCCTTCTTCGGGCTGCGGCATCACGTGTCCGATCCGTCACAGGCGGCGAGTTTCCTGGGTGTTGACACACTCAAGGCGCTGGTCCTCTCTGTGCATATCTTCTCGCAGCTCGACCACGTCAAGATCGAGGGGTTTTG
>JAUWNF010000655.1 GCA_030612785.1 Phycisphaerales bacterium | reverse complement strand
GGTCACTCACAGGTAACCCACAGCGGGTCTTACCCCAGATCGGAACACCTGGGAGGGAGAAAGCGGCGGCCGGCCGAACGCGGCCCCGGCCTCCGCCCGGTTTTGCCCCCCGGCCATAGGCCTTTGTTGGGCGGGGCTACGGCGGGGCAGCCCGTCACTTTGTCCAATCGTGGGCCACTTTCCCGGGGAAGCAGATGCCGTTCATCCCAGAGACGGCCCGCGGTCTGTTCACAGGCCTCCCCAAACGGGATCATTCCGCAATCGTATCGACCACAGCACGACACATACCCCTCTTGCTCACCTGTGCTTCATCCCGATGCCGGATACGTGGACAGGCGCGGGCGTAGTCTGTAAATTGCCCGTGGCGCGCGGGCGGTTGGTCACTGCGGGCCGTGATAGTCGTAAGTCTCTATTGTGTAAATGATTACGCGCGTCCAGCTCAACATTAAGGCTTCACTGACGCAGGAGATTACCCGTGGCCCGATTGCACGAATATCAGGGTAAGCAACTTCTCAAAGAGGCCGGCATCGCGGTGCCCGCCGGTGGGCCGGCTGCGACCGCCGCAGAGGCGAAGAAACTCGCGGCGGAAATCGACGCACCCGTGGTGCTCAAGATTCAGGCCTGGACCACCTCCCGAGCCAAACTGGGCGGGATCAAGTTCGCCGACACGCCCGAGCAGGCGGCGGAAATCGCTGGCGAGCTTCTGGGGATGCAGGTCGGTTCGTTCACCGTCGATCGCGTGCTCGTCGAGGAGAAGCTGGCTATCAAGACCGAGTGCTTCGCTTCGATCATCGTCGACGACGCCGCTCGCCAGCCGCTGCTGCTGTTCAGTCTGGCCGGCGGGAGCGGCATCGAGGAGCGAGCAGCCGCCGGCGGGGTCAGTGTGGCCCAGACGCACCTGGACGTCACCACCGGCCTGCCGGACTACCAGGCCCGCAACTTGGTCCGCCGCACGGGCATCAGCGGGCGAACGCAGATGCAGATGGCCGACGCCCTGGTCAAGCTGGCGGCGCTGGCGATCAAGAAGGAGACGCGCTCGGCGGAGATCAATCCGCTGGTGGTCACCGAGGACGGGAAGGTCGTGGCGGCCGACTGCCGCTTCACCATCGACGACTACGCGGTGTTCCGGCATAAAGAGTTGGGCATCGAAATCGCCCGCGAGATGGACCACCCCCCCACCGAACTCGAACGCATCAGCTACGAAGTCGAAAAGAACGACCATCGCGGCACCTTCTACTTCGCGCAACTGGCCCAGGGGTTCGGTCCGGGCGAGGGTTACCTCGGGTTTCACGGGGCCGGCGGCGGCGGCTCCATGATGAGCATGGACGCGATCACCAAGGCCGGTTTCAAGATCGCCAACTTCACCGATACCTCCGGCAACCCCTCGGCAGCCAAAGTGTATCGGGCGGCGATGATTATCCTTTCGCAGCCGAATTTGGACGGCTATTTCGGTAGCGGCTCGGGAGTCGCCAGCCAGGAGCAGTACCATTCCGCGTACGGGCTGGCCAAGGCGTTTTACGAGATGAACCTCTCCATCCCCGCGGTGATCCGCCTGGGCGGCAACAGCGAGGACCGGGCCGTCCAGATTCTGACCGACTTCTGTGCCGGTCTGTCCGCGAAGGTGGAAGGCTATCGCAAGGACGACACGCCTGCGTTCTGTGCCGAGCGGATCACAACTCTGGTGGCCGACAACAAGGGCAAGCCGCGGCAGCCGATGACCAAGCGGATGTTTATTCCGCCGAAGAACGGATTCAGCTTCCCCATCAATGGCGGTACCGTGTACGTCGATTACGACAAGTGCGACGAGGCCACCAACGCCCTGCTGTTGGAATACGGCAAGGGCATCTTCAAGATCGAGAACGGCAAGCCAGTGTTGGCCCTTACTGAAGAGGAGGTAGCCGGCAAGGACTCCGAGCTGATCGCCTGCGATGTCGAATCCCGCGGCCGGGCGAATGACGCGATCTACGTGTCGCTCCCCATCGCGGGGCTGTGGGATTGAACGCAGAGACGCAGAGAGCGCTGAGAAAAGGATAGTTTAGTGTACATCCGACTAAGAGAGTTCTGTCGAATGAACATTGAAGGCAAACAGGTTTAGCAGGTTGGTGCTGTTGACACAATGATTGAGGATTATCCCATTCTGGAGTGCAAAGGGGCCAAGGAGGCGTTTCTGCTTCTG
>JAUWNF010000555.1 GCA_030612785.1 Phycisphaerales bacterium | reverse complement strand
CCTCGGGACCGTCGCGCTGATACTTCTTCTTCCACTGCGATACGGCCCCCTGCGTCACGCCCAGACCCTGCGCCACGTCGGCCTGCGACCAGCCGTGGTCCAACAGCACCATGGCTCGCATGCGGCGCTGTTCCAACTCCTGCGGACTGCCTTTGGATCTCATACATAAGAACATCGGCTCAGAGGAGTCGCTTTATTTAACTATTCAGGGGTCAATAGTGCAACGTATCCATGTTGACCTGCGTGACGATTCTCGGTTGGATGAGCTGGGTGGCCGTCGCCTTGGGGGCGGGCGGTTTCATCGCCACCTCTATTCCCATCCTTCCACGCCACTGCACAACCTGGTGCGCCGGGCTGTCCGCCGCAATGCCCTGGCACGTCGTGCAGCTCTTTGGGCAGATGACCTGTTTTACGGCCGCCGGCCGCAACCTCGTTTCGACCTTCCTGACTGGCATGCCAGGAGCTGAGCGTGGCGAGTGGCAACTTCGATGAGCCGTGCCACCGAAATCGTGATCGCCCGAAGCAACCGGAAAGAAGCAGAACGCAGATACGCACAGGCTGCAGAGAGACTGCAATCGTAGGCAACTGCGCCGACAACGTTAAGCATGTGACCCGGTACAACCGCAACGTGGATGAGGAACGATCATGCGGTCACACCGCAGTCTGCGCTACTCCATCTCCCAATCCGGGATGCGCCCGGGCGTCCATGGAGCACCTGCGGCCTCCAGCTTCTTTTCCAGGCCGGTCAGATCGTCTCGAATCAGGGCACGCAACTCGACCAGCAGTTCGGTGAATTCGGTTCCGGCGTGGTGGTAGGCATCGCGCTGGGTCTGGGTAGGCGGGGAGGTCACGCGTCACTGATTGCCGCCACCTGCTGGACCCGACTGTTGACTGACGGCGACGCAGGCTCCTGGCGCTTCTCGCGAGTACGGTTCCCCTGCAGCTTCACCAGTAGATCGTTGAGCCGCCACGTAGACCGTGCCTGAGTCCCGGGGGTCGATCAGGATCGTGCCGATGTGCTCGGACTCGGCAAGCCCCAGGTTCTCCCAGGTCACGCCGCCGTCGCGGGTCCGGTAGACGCCGTCGCCAAACCCGACGCTGCGCTGGCTGTTGTTTTCGCCCGTGCCGACCCAGACGACGTGCGGGTTGCGAGGATCCATGGTTACGCAGCCGACGGAGTAGGAACCTTGTTCGTCGAACACCGGCGTCCAGGTCGTACCGGCGTTGGTGGTCTTCCAAACGCCGCCCGACGCAACGGCTATGTAGTAATGGGCGCGGTTGTTCGGATCGACCGCGAAGTCAGCCACGCGCCCGGCCACCATCTCCACCAGAATCCCGGTAACCGCATCCTCCAACTCATAGTACTCGCTGCCGTACAAACACGCCTCCTCTTTCCGCCCTTCCCGATCATCCGACGGCACCTTGATCCCCTTGGCCGCCAGTAGCTCCTCGAACTCGTCGAGAATCTGGATGGCGATGTCGCGGGCCCGTTCTGTGTTCATGTTCTCACCCCCTCCGACTATCCCCAGCCATCTTCAGCAGCAACCTGCCGAGGTACACGGCAGACTCGACATCGAGCCTCACGAGATCGTTCCACTCCTCGTCGGTGGCCAGCAGGACCTTTTTCCCCAGACGCTCGACAAAACCGCCGATGTATCGGCCAGGTTTGATGCCGCCGGCCCCTGCTGCCGCGCAATCGATCCTTGTCATCCTTCCACACCCGCGCCTTTGCTTCCATCTCCCCGCTGAACCATATCCGCTTCCCACCTCCGCAGCTTCAACACTGAGCACCGTGGAGAGACGTGCTCCCACTCCACCAGTTCGGTTTGAATCTCACGCAGTTCCCCATCGAACGCCTTGAGGATATCGATTTCGTCATGACTTGGCATTCTCGATGCATCGCCGAGCATCGCCCGGAAAAGACCAACACTCGCAGTCCAACCGTGACGAAGGAGAGGCGCCGCGCGACAGTTCTGATGCTCCCGTCGTCAACACGGATTGGAAAACTGGCACGATACAATGAAGGACCTGACTGCTCACACAAAAGAACGTGGGCGGCTGCGCATCAGCTGGGAGGAATGCGCAGCCCAGGATCGCGCGCTGGGAGTGTTAGGGGATGGGCCGATGAAAGGAAGGGTTGGAGGCTAAACCCCTGACACCCACTTGCAACGAAGCGAGCTGTTGACGTATCATGATGGTGACCGGTTCGAGGCGCTGGGCGGTAGCGGTCCCACTTGGCCGGTACTCCTGACCCCGCGCAGGGTGCTCAATGATTCGATCCCATCACGCCCCCGAGAAAGGAGGCCGCAACAACTACGGCTTCCGCAGGGTTGAACTGCTGCCCGGCAACGTCGGGTACATCAAGTTCGACGTGTTCGACGGCATCAAGGAGGCCCAGGAAGTCGCCGCTGAAGCCCTGGCATCCGTGGCTGAGTGTGACGCCCTGATCTTCGACCTGCGTGATAACGGCGGCGGCTCGCCGGAGATGATCCAGTTCATCTCCAGCTACCTCTTCGATGAACCGACCCACCTGAACAGCTTCTATGATCGGCTCAGCAATAAGACCTCCGAAACCTGGACACTTCAGGAGATTCCGGGGAAACGCTTTGCCGCCGATCTGCCCGTTTACGTGCTGACGAGCAGTTATAATAATTCTAGTTAATTCATGCCGTTTGCCGATATCCTCCTCATGGTCACAATGGTCAAAGGAGGATGGTGATGAGACCGGCACTGCGAGTCGACGAGTCGCTCACGGCGGCGGAATTGGCGAAGTTGGCTAAACGGGAGCGGGAGGCTCGAGTACGTGGAAGGATCGTAGCCATTCGCTACCTGCGTTTGGGCCACACCGTGCCGGAAGCGGCCAACGCCCTGGGCATGAGGCAGCGTCAGCTTCGAAACTGGGTGCAGCGCTACAATCCCGAAGGCGCCGCCGGATTGCGAGACCGGCCGCGTCCGGGTCAACCGCCGCATCTGGCGGTCGATCAAGCGGAGAGGTTTAAGGAACGTATTCGCAAGGGTGCTCGCGGCGAGGATCGGGTTTGCGTGTTGCGCGGAATG
>JAUWNF010000372.1 GCA_030612785.1 Phycisphaerales bacterium | reverse complement strand
CGCGTCGCCTACCAGGGTGAGCGCGTGGTTCTGGAGCGTCACGGCAAACCGTGCGCGGCGATCGTGTCTCTGTCGGACCTGGAGCGGTTGGAAGCGCTGGAGGAACGCGAGGACGTGCGCGCGGCCACGCGCGCCCGCCGTGAAAAAGGCGGACTGACCCTAGATGAACTCCGGGACGAACTGAGGCTGTAGTGTGGCGTATCGAGTAATCGTCAAGCCATCCGTCGCCAAGGTGATACGCAAGTCGGATCGTGCGACCCAACGCCGGATCGTGCGCTTGTTGGGACTGCTGGGCGAAAACCCCCGGCCGGAAGGGGTGGTCAAACTGCAAGGCGATGAAAACCTGTGGCGCGTTCGTGTGGGCGGGTATCGCGTAGTCTACGAAATCCATGACGATCGCCTGGTCGTGCTGGTGCTGCGCGTCGGGCATCGTGGGGACGTGTGCCGGAAGGGTAGGTGATGCGAAGCGTTGCAAGAATGCGCCCGGGAGGACTCGAACCTCCAACCTACTGATTCGAAGTCAGCCACTCTATCCAATTGAGCTACGAGCGCGACGCGAAGTCATTCTAATCGCGTCTACGCACCGGCTGCAACCCGGCGGGGGCACACGCTGGGAGTCAATCGAATAAGACGTAGCGCTCGAACGGGCGCGCGAACCCGGCAAACTCTCGTTCGACAACCTCAAAAGCGCCCGAGTCCCAATCGTCACCGAAGTGGTACAGAAAGGTCTTCTTCTTGATCTCCGCCGGCAGGGTTCGCATTTGCCGCAGGGAGGCATGGACGGGCAAATCCTCCTCGCCAAGGTGGACCTCGTGGAAACAGAGCTTGGCCTGGGTCATCATGTCTCCGTAGGCCTCGGCATCGAATCCCGTGTCGCCGGAGAAGAAGACCGCCGCGCCGGAGGCGCTGTCGCGGATGAAGAGCCCCAGCGAGGGCCAGTCGTACTTCCGGCCCAGGCGGATGTGGTCAGTCTTAAAAGGCATCAGCTCGTACCGCCCCTCCCACACGAAGCGGTCCGCCCCGGCATCTTCGAGCCGCACGGGATGCAGGACGAAGTAATCCTCGAGGTTCGCTTCGCGGCCGTTGAGGACCCCCAAGCCCCCTTTGAGGGACCACTCCCACAAGTTCTCCAGGATTTCGGGCGAACTGATCAGTTGCGGGCGGAATCCTCTTCCGGCGTTGGTGTACGTGAAAGTGTTCATCAAGGCGAGTTCTTCAAGCCCGCTGATATGGTCGCCATGCTGGTGGGTGATGAAGATGTGCCCGATCTTCGGGTAATCAACCGTACCCTGACGGTTCAGGTACGCGAACCCGGAAACGTCCTTCAGTTGATGAAGTGCCTGCGGGCCGGTGGTCCCGAAGTCAATCAGCAGCGTGGTGTCGGGCTGGCGCTGCTGCTCGGGCCCGGCGGACCACGCCTCGAGGAGGGCGTTGGATTGGAAGTTGCGCTTGGCGAAGGCGTTACCTACACCCAGGAAGGTCAACGTCAACATGTCCACGCACTCCTTGAGGACAAGGGTTCTAAGCAGGTTGCGGTTTGATCCCCAGGATGGTCTACCACCCGACCGCCGCCCGCGCCGGCGATCGGCCGGGGTGGCGAACGGGTCCGAGGCCGCTCACCCCCCACGCTATTTCGCACTGTGAAGAATAATATGACCATCGCCCGGAGTATTGCAACCCGATCCGTCGGAAAAGTCGCGATGGTTACGGGTGCCCCATCCCTTTGATCCGCCGTGGCGGTTCAAAGGGGTGGGCAATGGCCTCGAATGGGGAAGGCGCAAACTTGTCAAACTTCCCACCCCGTTCGCCGCCTGACGGCTGGCGAAACGGGATGGGGCACCCGCTCAGCGTTCTCGTCCAGGGACGTCATTCAAGGTCGTTTGGCCGGCGGCGGCCAGAGCAGGGCGTCGGGTGGGCGCTCCGGCACCCAACCGTCGGTGGGCTGGTTCTGGAGGGGCGTGTCGGCTTTGCGTAGGGCGATCACGCAGTCGCGAACCAGGGATTCGAATTTGTAGATCGCCATGCCCGGTGGGTCATGATACCGGGGGTCTTTGGCGGCATCGAAGTACTCGGGGTTAAACGGCGCCGGCTCCGGAAGCTCGCCCAAGGCCTCATCCAAATCGTCGATCCGGGCGTGGGCGTGCAGGGCCGCCAACGGCCGAAGGTTCCCCGTGTTGTACAGGGCACCTCGGACCTCCGATTCGGTCTCGCTCAACTCGGCCGTCGCGTAGATCAGGCATATTGAAGCCTTCATCGCGTTGGCCGTACTCAGCAGATGCCCGACCGTCACGTCCTCGCCCTGGAGCGCAATCGGCTTGATGGGGAATGCCCCGCTGACCACACGTTGATCGTCGAGCAGCGAGTTCCAGGGAAGCAGTTCCGCCTCCGGCTCGGTGTTCATCTCCAGCCGGGTCCCCCCGGCGGTATCGCCGTAGTAAACCGACTTGACCCGGACCACCGCCACCGCCGCCGGGAACAGACCCACCGTCGGTTTTTCGGCAAGCATCGCGTAGGAGTCTTCCAGGTCGGTCTCGGCGCTCAGCTCCAGGTCCGTCCATTGGAGGACCGGGTCCGTGGCTACGAATTCAACTTTCTTGCGCTTCTCACACCCTGCCCCGATAAGCAGGACGCTTACGCACACGGCCGTAGTGATGGCACTACTCTTCACGAGGTGATCCCCAATGTAGCGTCACCCCTTGTGGGTGACGAGAAACGCGGGTGCCCCGCCCGCAAGGGGCGGCGCTACAAACTACATCGACAAGCACTTGCGCTCCCGGCTTGGCAAACCGGTGCGCAAGCGTGTACGCCTCCTTGAATATCGGGCGAAGTGTTATCGCACTGTAAGAGACTCCCACAGAATCTCTTTGTCAGGGCTCCAAGAAGAGTTTCCCCGCAACTCAACGGGGAACGCCGAGTTATCGGTCATTAGGCCGCCGTCCCCAGTGTCACGCGAGCTGATGCTGCCCCATAACTCACCTCACGTCCCCGCTTATCCGATGCATCCAACGAGAAGACCGCAGGAGTGATAAGCATGGGCACCAGAGCCGCGCTGGGGACCGATGGGGGCAGCAGCGCCGCCGGGTTTACGGCGACCGGCTTCCTAGACCTCCGCCAGGAGGAACGCATCCGTCGCCTCTCGCAGGGCAAAAACGCCCTGCGCATTCTCGGTCAGTTCTTGACCGGTCTACCCGTGGCCGCGTGGATGCTGGTGGACGTGGCTGTTCTGTGCGCCGGGCTGAAATGCGGCTACGTCTACTTCGTGCCGCCGACTTACGTGCCGGAGTTGAACATCGACATCGTCTGGGCCGCGGCGATCTACTCGGTGGCGTTGGCCGTCTCCGGGCTGGTCTTCGGGCTGTATGAGCGTGAGACTTTGATGGCCCGGTCCCGTATTCTCACCCGGGTGCTGCTGACCACGGTTACCGCAACCATCCTGGCCTACGCCGCCATTTACCTGGTGATGTATATGCTCCTAAGCCGGCGCGCGGCCGTCTGTGCCGTCGGGGGCTACCTGGTCATAGGTACGTCGCTACGGCTGTTCACCTGCTGGGCCATTCACCAGATCAAGCGTGGGTTGCTGCTGGTCGGCCCGCGGTCGCTGTCCGAGTCGTTCGTGGAGGACGCTCGTGAGGGGTTTTTCTCGGAGTATGAACTGATCGGCTATGTCGACGAGGGCAACGGGGTGGCACCGGCCTTCCCCGGCTGCCCGAAGCTCGGCAACTTGTCGGACATCCCGAGGCTGTGCCGCGAAAAACGCATCAGCGACATCGTGGTCGGGGCGGAGATCAAGCGTCATGACAGCGATGCGCAGTGGCTGCTCCCCTGTTTGCGTATGGGGCGCCGGGTCACCAACGAAGCGGTCTTCTACGAGAAGGCGACCGGACAAATCCTGGTCGATGAGATCACCCCCGACTGGTTCCTCTTCGCTGACCTGCAACTTCACTGCGACGAGTGGGCGACGCTGAAGCGCGCTTTTGATCTGGTGTTGTCGGCTGTCGGGTTCATTCTATCGGCACCGCTCTGGCCGCTCATCGCTTTGTGTATCAAGGTGAACGACTGGGGTCCGGTCTTCTATTCCCAGGACCGCGTCGGCCAGAATGGAACCGTCTTCCGGCTTTACAAGTTCCGCACCATGAAAGTCGGTGCCGAGAACGGTAGAAGCGTCTGGGCCACGGAGAACGACCCGCGTGTCACCCGCGTCGGCCGATTCCTCCGACGGACCCGTCTCGACGAGTTACCCCAACTCTACAACATCTTCGTGGGGGAGATGTCCGTCGCCGGGCCCCGGCCCGAACGCACCGATCTGGTCGTAGAACTCACCGAGCAATTGCCCTATTACTCCGCCCGCCACCTGGTT
>JAUWNF010000613.1 GCA_030612785.1 Phycisphaerales bacterium | reverse complement strand
AACGCCGCGGGCGGGCGCCTTCCGGTCATCGCCGGCGACCCCCTGCCCGACGGATGTTGCGGTAAGAACAACGCCATGCGCCACGGGGTGGCCGCCTCGACCGGCGAATACCTCTGCTTTGTAGACGCCGACTGTCGCCAGACGTCCCGGCGGTCCCTCTCGACGGCGATGGCCCACGCTCTTCATTACAACACCGATTTTCTGTCCATCTTTCCCCAGCTCGAATCGCCCACGGTCTGGGAGCGGATTCTCCAGCCGGTGTGCGCGGGGTTGCTTTTTACCTGGTTCCCGGCCAACAAGGTGAACAAGCGCCACAGAAAGACCGCCTACGCAAACGGTCAATTCATGCTCCTGCGGCGGAGTTGCTACGAGACCATCGGCGGGCACGAGCGCGTCCGGACCCAGGTCAACGAAGACATGCACCTGGCCCGCCTGGTGAAGGAGCACGGGCTTAGACTTCGCGTGGTGGAGAACGAGGACTTGTACGTCGCGCGCATGTACCGCGCGCCGCGGGAACTTTGGCGAGGTTGGAGCAGGATTTTCTATGGTTCCATCGGCTCGGTGTGGAAGTTGCTCCTGTCGATGGCGTCGATCCTGCTGCTGACGCTGCTTCCGTGGGTGAGTCTTATCGTGGCCGTGTGCGCGGCGGCCTGTTCGACCACCGGGCAGGCCGATGAGTGGGTCAAGGCCATTGGGGCGTGGGCGATCGTCGTCGTCCTGATGCAGTTAGCCGCCCTTCGCCTTTATCGCATCTTCCGTGTGGGCGCGGTCTGGTCGCTGGGATACCCCCTTGCCGCTTTGACCACCCTGGGGATACTATCCAGCGCGCTGCTCAAGGTGCTTGGCCTTACCGCGACGACCTGGCGGGGCACGACGTATCTGGGCGATCAGGTTGTTCAACAAGCAAGCACCGGCAAGGCCATGCCGAAGGCCGATGGTGCCGCTATGGAAGACACGGTCTGACTGACCGTACCCGAGTAAGCGCCAACCTTGACATCCCCACGCACGCTCCCTTACGGTCGCGTCTCGGTTTGGTGGTGCGGAATCGCGCACGGTGATTCAGGAGACCCGAGACTATGACTGACGTCGGCGACAATCTACAGACAGCCAAGGAGCAATTGGATCAGCTCACGAAGGCTGTTGATCCTTCGTGGCTGAGCACCTGGCAGTTCAAAGCAGGCGTTGCGTTCGTCGCTCTGCTGGTTGTTCTTCTGATCTACCGGCGTGTGCGTCGTGCGCTCCGTCGTCGCCGGCCGGTGCGGCTTCACCCCAAGCTCCAGAAGTACGGGCAAGCGTACGGCGAGCCGGACGAGGAGTTCCTGGCCAAGCGACGTGTGGAGGCCGAGAAGATCATCGCCACCTCCAGCACACCCACCATCGTTGGCTATGAGATCATCGAGCAGGTGGAGGCGGTCTATATGGACGGCTTGCGCAAACCGGAGGACGCGCTCGAAGGGCTAAAGGCCGTCGCCGCGATGAAGGGCGCCAACGCCGTAGCCAACGTACAGCACTCCCGCGGCAGTGACGGCAAATACACCGCCAGCGGCGATGCCGTCGTCGTACGCAAAGCGGGAACCCCGCAACCCAACAACGACGAACCGGCCTCACCGCCCGAACCAAGGACCGACTCCGCGTCTCCACCCGGAGACGGGGAAAGATTTGGCGATACCTGATGCAAAGGGAGAACATCCTGAATCACCGGCCGCGACTCGCGCACCGCAAAACCGAGCCGCGACCGTAAGGGAGCGTATGGAGGAACGGCGAGGTCGGGCGCAGTATTCGCGCACAGGTCAAACAACGCTCCTGCCCCCTTTTCTCCTAGAAATGGGACACCCGTGAGGCTTAACATGAAGACCACTACACCCTCTGTCCTGTCAATCGTATTCCTTGCCGTGGCTCTTGCCCTGCCCTTGGCGGCGGAGGCGGCACCGGGCGATGTGAAAGCGTCCCTCGCCGCTCCCTGCAAGTATCCCGCCGGGATGGCGTCGGATGGAAAGCACCTGTTCGTGGCTGACTGGCGGGAGGCAAAGATCTTTCAGATCAATCCAGCCGATGGGAAGGTTGTCCGCACGTTCGAGGCGCCGACGCTGAAACCCGCGGGCCTGGCCTTCGCGGAGGACAGGCTTTGGGTGTGCGACGATCATACTGGTGGGGTGTATGCGCTGAACGTTGAAACCGGTGTGGTAGAGAATACGTTTGAAGCGCCCCAGAAACGGGCGACGGGGCTTGCGCACGACGACGGGGTGTTGTTCATCCTGGCCAAGGGAAAGATCTACCGCGTGATGCCCGAGGATGGCACGATCCTCGGCTACTTCGACGCCCCGGAGCGATCGTGCCGGCACCTGGCCCATGACGGTAAGTACCTCTGGGTCAGCGACCGGATCAAGGACGAGCTGTACATGGTGGACCCGGAAACGGGGAAGGTGATCGCCATCATCAAGGCTCCGGGGCGAATGGCACTGCCGCTGTTTCTGGGGCCGTAGCGGGGTCGGGGGACCGCTTGATGCGCAGAATGAGGGCGCCGCGATGCCTGTGCGTTGCTTCCACCGGGTGGCGGTATTGACTTCCGTGTCCGTGCGCCCGTCAACACTG
>JAUWNF010000396.1 GCA_030612785.1 Phycisphaerales bacterium | reverse complement strand
CGCATTGCCCTTTTCGAGGCCTGCTCAGCGTTCACTCGCGTTACGGCCTGCACGCTCGCCGAGTCGCCCAAGGCGACCCTCTACACCGGAGTGCTTCAGTCACTTCGTTGCCTCCGTAACCGCTCCGCTTCAGGTTCCCTCTCTGGTCGCCTTCAGTACCGGCTGGAGCGACCAGTTGCCGGGTGGGAATCTCACCCACTGAAGATCCACGCCTTTGCACGGCACACTGAGAAATGAAGGCTAGCGGTTGAGCTTGGCCATCACCAGAAACGCCAGGAATTGGTCCACGTCCATAGGCCCGCTTCCCCGGCGAAGGGCTTCACCGTTCGGTGCGATGACCAGAAATGAAGGGACTTCACGCAAACCCAACTGCGCGGCGCGCTTCTTCTCAAACGTGGCGTCGAGTCTGACCGGAATCATGTCTTTCATCTGGGTCAGGACCTCGTTCGAGCGGAAGACCGTGCGGTCCATCCGTTCGCAATCTTCGTTGAAAGCGCGCGCATAATAGACCAGTACCAACCGGTCCTCGCTGGCCGCCACGTCCATGGCCCGGTCCAGGCCGAGGCGCCAATACACACGACTGCACCCCCCGCACAGGGCGATCGCACAGGCAAGAATCAAACCGGCGTGGAGACGCGCTACGCTCATGCTAGATGTCCAGGGCTCGTGAGATGCTCGGGCGCCCAGAGGCTACGTCAACCTCCACGCCCCCCACCTCGGGATCGTGCGGGAAGGCCAACCGAAGACCGCGATCCGCACACAATTGCAGGACACGCTGCTTCTCTTCGAGCGTCGTCAAGGGAAACAGGTCATATCCCATCACCCAGGCCGGCGGCAGGTGAGATGCCGTCGGGATCATATCGCCCACGAACAGCAACGGGCGCTGGTCGTCTTCAAACCAGGGCAGAAGCTGGTACGGGGTGTGACCGTGACTCAGGCGCCAGCGCACCCCTTCGAAGGGCGGCTCGGGCTCGTCGCCGGTCACGCGGCGCAAGAGCCCCCTCTCGCCCAAGGCCTCGTAGTCGCGGGGAATGAAGGAGGTCTGGTCGCGCAGGGTCGGGTTCCTGGCGTGCTCCAGGTGTTTCGCGTGGACCCAGTGCCGGGCATTGGGGAAACGGATGCCGAGCTCTCCTCCCGGTTTGTCCTTCCAGGTCGTCATCCCTCCGGCGTGATCGAAGTGGAGATGGGCGATAACCACGTCGGTGACGTCCGCCGCGGTCAGCCCGAACGGCGCGAGCGCGTCGGGCAGGGCGTCGGGATCGTACGTTATGGCGTAGCGCTGCGCCTCTTCTGGGGACCACTTGCTCCCCGCGCCGGTGTCGACCAGCACGACGCGCCGGGCCTGCTCATCAATGGCCACCAGAGTCCGCGTGGCCAGCAGGATGCGGTTGAGTTCGTCCGGCGGTGCCTTCTTTTGCCACAAGGCTTTAGGGACCACGCCGAACATCGCCCCGCCGTCGAGACGGCAGTGGCCATTGATTACCGAGAGAATCTGGAAGCGCCCCACGCGGATCATGACGGCGAGTCTAACGCCGACCGGACTCCTCTGTAAAGGCGGTGGTAGACAACGCGGTAGCGGGGCGGACGGTCGGGACGAACCGCCGGATCAGAAGGACAAGCCCTGCCAGTCCCATCCGCCCTCGAGTCCTCCGCGGAGGGGTTTCTTGCGTTTCTTATTGGGCGCCGCTTTGGCTTGGTCGTCCCCCGCCGGCTCCGCGGTTGCGGCGTCGGCGTCGTGCATCTTGAGAGACAGGGAGATACGGCGTGCTTCGGGATCAACCTTGAGCACGCGCACCTTGACCTCTTGTCCCATCTGCAGGACTTCCGCGCAGTTTTTGATCCGCGTCTCGGACAACTCGGAGATGTGGGCCAGACCTTCCACACCGGAGGTCAACTCGATGAACGCGCCGAAGTCCGTCAGGCGGGTCACCTTGCCATCGACCACCGTATTCTGAGGGAAGCTCTCGAATACACCGGCCCAGGGGTCGGGTTGGGCCTGCTTGATGCTCAGCGCGATGCGCCGTTTTGGGGCATCGACGCGGATCACCACGACGTTGACCATCTGCCCGACCTCGACCACCGCGGCCGCGTTCGCGACCCGCGACCAACTCATTTCGCTTAGGGGGATCAGGGCGTCCACACCTTCTTCCAGTGTCGCGAAGGCGCCGAAGTCGGCGAGTCGGGTGACGCGCACCGCGAGTTGTGCTCCGACGAGGTACTTATCTTCGACAATGCGCCAGGGGTCGGGTTGAGCCTGCTTGACGCCGAGCGAGATCCGATCCCGTTCGCGATCGATCTTGAGCACCTTCACGTCGATGGTCTGCCCCGGCGCAAGCACGTCCGATACCTTGCCCACCGAGGAGTAGCTCAGGTCGCTGATGTGTACCAGGCCGTCCACGCCGCCCAGGTCTACAAAGGCCCCGTAGTCGGCGAGCTTGCTGACCACGCCCTGGCGAACTTGGCCTACCTCCAGTTCGGCCAAGAGCTTCTCCAGCGCTTCGGCCCGCTCGCGCTCCTCGACCTTGCGGTGGCTGAGCGTCACACTCTTGTCGCGCCGGTTAATGCTGATAACTTCACAACGCAGGGTTTCCCCGATGTAGCACGAGATGTCCTTGACGCTTCGCTCGGCGACCTGCGAAGCCGGCATGAACCCGTGGATGCCCTTGAGGTTCAGCTCGAGCCCACCCCGGTTCATGCCCGTTACCCGGCCTTCCACGACCATTCCCCTCTTGATGGTCCCCCACTCCGCCGGGCGAATCGCCCCCTCGCGCGAACAGAAGATCAGCCCGGAGTCGGCGTCGTGCCGGTCAATAACGACCTCGATGGCCTGGCCGATGGACAAATGAGCGTCTTTGCCTCCAAACTGCGTAAGTGGGACCACACCCTGGCTCTTCTCGCCCAGGTCGACGAAGACGTCATCCCCGTGAATGGCGACGACCGTACCTCGGTGGACCGCTTCTCCTTGATCGGGCGGAGGCGCATCGGCCTCAGGTGTTAACACCGCCATTTCCTCGGCGGACATCTGGGCCATGGCCTCCTCCACTTCCCGGTTCAGAGCCTCGTCCATCAAGGGAGCCTCGTGGGAGGTGGACGAGTCATCCAGGTGATCGGGAGTGGACTCCGCCGGATACGCATTCTCGCTCATCGTTTGCCCTTCAACCTCGATTTCTTCCCCCAGGTCAGCGACCACTGGTCCTCAAGTGTACAATTGTACCTGTTATGCGATGCGAAAACCACCGTCAAGAGGGCGTGGATTTCACTTGCCGAGCACCCGACGGGCAACGGTGCCACTCGGGCGCTTGGGTGTCGTGCTCGAACTAACCCACGGCGGTTTGTTCCTTATCCGTCAGTTCCCAGCCCTGCGCCACCCGTTCAAACGTGAGCACGAGGTCACCACCACTCAGGCCGCTTCGGCTGAACGCGACATGGGCCTTGGCTTCGTCCGGCCCGGTCTGCTCCACGGCGAACACCCGCACGAGAATGCCGATCTCGCCGGTTTCCGGATGGACCGGCGTAAGGGCCGGCTGATTGGGATCGGCGAGGTTCGCCTGGTCGGCGCATAGCACCTCCACGGGAAGTTGCTCGCCCAGTTGAAGCACCGCGGCCTCCAACGCCTCAACACTGTACCCCTCAAGCTCAACGAACAAGACGCCGCGGTTACCGCCGGTCAACTCGTAGACGGCTTTGACCACGGTGACCATATCAAGGTCGTCCGACACACCGATTCCAGCGGGGGATGATACTCCGCCGCCGCACCCGGTCGTCGCGGCTAACCATACCGCGGCGCAGCGGGAGAGGGCGCGCCACAGGCTGGAAGCAAAACAGCACCCCACTCTCCTCTTTCCCACCGGGGGTCCTCCTAAGACTCCCTGTGACGCTGGAACACAGATTGTACGCCGCCGACCCAGTAAGGTCCACCAAAGCATGGTGGCAAAGGTGCCTGGGGTCTGGCCAGCGATTTTGGCATTAGGCGCATTTTCGGTTGTCCCAGTAGGCACGCCACTGTCCGCTCTCCCGTAAGGCGACCAGATTCATCATGGCGGCGGCGTTCTCGGTATCCCATTTCATCCCCGTCCGTTTCAAG
>JAUWNF010000612.1 GCA_030612785.1 Phycisphaerales bacterium | reverse complement strand
ATACGCCGAGGACATAATCGGCAAACAAGATCGTCCCGAGGTTGCGTTCATCGCTGGTTTTCGCGGCACGGAATGACACCTAATTTTAGGGAAAGATCATCCGCAGGCGGAGGTTTTGGCACCAGGGGATCGGCCCGGTGAGGCGCTCCAGACCGGCCTCTTTGAGGATCGGATTGTGCGAACGCTTCTCGAAGTTCAGCCGCACCTCGCTGGCCAGGCAGTCCATGTGGAAGAAAGTGATCTTCTCACCCAGGTTGTGTTCGACCCGGTTGCGGGCGGCGTAGTCCATGAGCACCTGCCGGGCCGGCAGACGCCGGGGCAAATCATTGGTCAACAGAAAGGTGGGTTTCTCGTGGCCCAGGCCACAGACCACCAACTGACGAACCGACCCCTGGTATTGGGGCAACGCCACGGTCTGGTCCAGGTAGCGCACCTTACGCGGCCGCCGCCCGGCCTGGATCACCTGGCATGATCGCCAGGCTGCGGCAGGCTCGGCCGCGACACGTCGTAACATGGCCGCCCCGAAGCGACGGGTTCGTAGCCAGTGGATTATCTCAATGCACATTAATCAACTGGGCCAGCAAACCCCCGCCGGTGCCTCCGGAGGGCATTGCAGTGGAAAGGTTAGGTGGAAAAATCAGAGCTAAGCAGATCCGCGAAAACCAGCGGTCACCCCTGGGGGGGGGCTAAAAACGCAGGTGCGCCGCCCACAAGGGGCGACGCTACAGACTAAATCGACAGCCCCTGTACTGTTACTTGCCCGCTTCCGCTTGTGCCCGTCGTTTCTGGGCCTGGGTGGGAATCAGAAGTAAGCGGCGTTCGAGTTGGCGGAACATCGCATCGATGGGGCCGTAGAGTTTGATCAGTTCGGTTTCGATTTCGGCCTCGGTGGTACCGAGCCGGGGATGGCGAATCAGTTCCTCCATCGCCGCGATGCTCACCCTCCGGCTACGGTAGTGATCACTGGCCCTAGCTTTCATCTCTGTTAGGATGGATTCGGCCGTCGCGCGCTGGCCGTCGTCGAGCCGATACTGCTCGATGAACGCGCTGACGAACCGGTCCCAGGCCGCCATTTCCAGCTCGAACTCGTTGGCGGGCTCGAGCTCGCCCCCGCGTTCCTTCGCGTTTGCCTGAGGGTCGGTTCGCCGCGATCGCGTCAGGTCCCACCACTGCTGCTCCTGGAATTCGCCCCTCTTCCATGATTGCAGGCGGGTCTGTAGAGTTTCCAATTCCGTAGTCAGCTTGGCTTGGTCGGTCTCGAACTTCTCCCGCTGGCGGGTAGTGAGCCGTGCAGCGAACTCCTCGTTGCCCTCGGCGATGAACCGGTGGAGCTTTTCAAACTGCGGCAGCGCGCGGTCGGCCCACTCCCGCACCGTTTGCGCCGACGGCGACTCCGTGGCGATGCGAGCCTGAAGGTATTCGTTCAACAGCGGCTGCAAGTCAGATCGGTTTTCGTTCAGGAACTTGGGCCAGCGCTCCAGCAATTGGGTCTCGAGCTCTCGGTGTTGAGTTGGGGTGAGGTCGTATGTCTTAACCGCCGCCGCCGCCCAACGCCGCAGCAGCGTCTCGACCATCTGCTTCGGCGGCCAAAAGCCCTCTGGGATTGGGCTCAAGGCCGGTTGCGTGGTGCTGACGGAATCGGCTTGCGCTGGAAGTGCTGCCGCTGGTGTGGGAACCAGCACCAGAACAAAACCCAGCACTGTCCTACTGGTAATCGTCGATCGGATCATACCAGCCCCGCCGCAGCGCATAGCGGTCGGTTGTCCGCCCACGAAGGCAAGCCTAGACCCGCCAGACGTACACCCGTACCCCTTACGAGGCTGTCGATTAAATCGTCCGTGGCGATCCCCCCATGTAGCGTCACCCCTTGTGGGTGACGAAAAGCGAGGGTGCGCCGCCCACAAAACGAGGGTGCGCCGCCCACAAGGGGCGACGCTACAGATTAAACCGCCAGCCTCTTACGGCGTGCCGGTTCGCGGCTGAGGATCCAGCACAAAGATTTCCACCCGGCGGTTCCTTTGCTTGTTGCGTGTCGAGTCATTCGGCACGCGCGGGCGGTATTCGCCACAACCGCACGCCGCCAGGCGCCGGGGGGCAACGCCGCGCGAGGCCATGTATCTGACCACCGACAGCGCCCGCTCAGCGCTTAGCTCCCAGTTATCCTTGTACCCGGCGCCTTTCGTGCGTCCGCCGGTCGCCGGCTGATCGGTATCGGTGTGGCCGAACACCAGCACGTCCTTGGCGGGGTACTCGTTCTTCAGCGTGCTGCCAATCAGATTCAGGATGCCCTTGGAGCCATCCTGGATCGTGCCGCTGCCGGTATCGAACAAGGCCCAGCCCTCGATGGCGATCATCGCTCCGCCGGGGACCGCCGTCCAACCCTCGGGCACTTCTTCTTTCTCGGGCTGGGCGGCGAGTTCGCCGCGTAGAGCGGTGGCGTCGCCGCGCGCGGTTGACAGATCTTGCATACACGTGTCGCGCTCGCTCTGTGCCTGGGCGAGCTCATTATTAATGCGATTCAACTCGTCCGTTAAGGCGGCGTTCTGGTCCTCCAGCAGCGCGATCCGTTCTTTGGGATTCGGACCACATCCACCGGCCATCATC
>JAUWNF010000668.1 GCA_030612785.1 Phycisphaerales bacterium | reverse complement strand
GATGTTGCGCTCTCGGGCCAGACGACGCAGCGGCTTATAGTGATCGGGGTTGCCGTTCCAGAGGAACACGTGGTCGATGCCGTCGAGCAGTTGGCGGAATCCTGTGGCATCCCGCTTGCCCGGCCCCTTCTGCGAGGCGGGGACTACCGAGTGGCCCCGCTCGCGAAGATAGCCCACCAGCCCCATAAGCCAGTCGCGGATGTGGTCGCCATAGATGTCGTACAACAAGATGTTCACGCGGCACCCCTCTCCTTGGGAAGCCGGGCGGCGCCGGCTTCGTTCCGTGTCCTTCCCGTTGGCAGCCTCCGCGGTGTGGACTTCACCCGGAGCCGCCTGAGCGTGACTTCCTTTCGACTGCCGATGAACTCGTTGTCCGGAGGCGGGCAGTCGGACTCGAAACGAAAGGCCGAGCCCTCGACGTAAGTCCGGTCGGTCTCCAACGCGAGCCAGCGCCGCCTTGCGTGCTCGGCCACCCAGCCGGTGACGTTGCTGCCTGCGAAGATGTCCACCACGACGTCGTTCACGTCCGTCAGCATGTTGATGAAGTACAGCGGAATGTCCGCCGGGAAACGTGCCGGGTGGATGGGCGTCTCCGTCGTTCGGCAGCGGCGCAGATAGTGGTCGTTGGAGCTGGTGTGCGAGATGACCAGGAGATTGGATGGGATGGCCCCGCCGCGATCCTTGCGGAACCCGGTCGAGATATCGTGTCCACTGGGACGCTTCCCGGCTTTGCAGCCATTCTTCAGCAAGCGTCGCATGGCCTCGCTGTATTCCAGCGACACCCGCTCGTTGCCGGCCTTGGGGAACGGCGTCTTGGACAGCCACCAGATCGTGTTGACGGCGTCCTTCACCCGGACCTTGCGCACCGTGACCCACTCAGCCGGGGCGGGCAGCCTGCTGGGGCTGTACCAGAAGTAGTCCTGCGCCAGATGGAACCGGCCGGGCCGGGTGAGTTCGATGAGCAGTTCGTATTGATACGTGGAGCGGACCGGGACGCCGGGCAGCCAGCTTCCGCCGAGGTCGATGACGAAGCTGCCCGTGTCCTTGAGCACTCGCCGGACTTCAACGGCGAAGTCCATGAACCACGGGACGTAGCGCTCCGCGTCCCGGTTGCCGTAGGCTTTCTTCTTCACCAGGGCGAACGGCGGAGAGGTCAAGACTAGGTCGACGGAGTCCGCCGGCATGAGCCGAAGGTGCTGCAAGCTGTCGGCGCAATACATCGCCCCCCGCCGCGTAGTGTAGGCGGGCGGGCAAGCGAAGCGCTTGGTCAGCCGAGTTAAACCGCGAACGCTCAACGTCAACCCCTCACCCTCGGATCGCAAACCGAGGCGCTATCCCTCTCCCCACTGCTTCCCGTTGCGAACAAGCTGCTTGGGGTCCTTCGATTCAAACAGCCTGGCGTTCAATCCTATGGTGCGTCCCCAGAACTTCGGTCGCGGATGCCAGACGTGGTAGGTCCAGATTGTCGGGTCGATGTGTATCTTCAGCCCCGCGGCCACGAGTCGATGGAGCATGTCCCAGTCTTCGGACCCGTAGCCATAGGCGTACTCCTCGTCGTTCCCTCGCATGGCCACCAGGTGGGCGGTCTCCATGGTCACCCCGGCGTGGAAACCTTCGGAGATGCCCCGCCTGGTGTGCCAGACGCGAAGGGGGTTCAAACTGTTGAGCGGCACCGTCCTGGGGTTGTTGAGCACTTTCTGCACGTCGATGTCACGCAGTTCGGTCATACCCCCGGTGCGGTAGACCGCCCCAGGCGGCATGGCGAGTACGGTCTCGACGAACCGGTCGCCCTCGATGAAGATCTCCGGGTCGCGGGTGCAGAGCAGTCGGCTGCGGCATCGCCGGATGAAGTAATTGCGGATCATGCAGCCGTTGCGCTCAACGGCCGGGTTGCGCTCGAACGTGAACCAGGCTAGCAGTCTGTCGGACTTGAGATCCGCCTCTCCGCCTCTCCGACGCGCCGATCCGTGTCCGCTCGCACGGAATCGTCCAACTGGTGAGCGCAGGTGGTTTGATGATCGGAGCTCGGCGGCGACTTGTCGTTTGGGATGGGATTGGG
>JAUWNF010000490.1 GCA_030612785.1 Phycisphaerales bacterium | reverse complement strand
ATGAACAGGGTGCCGATGGTGGTTTGCGGGTTGCCGCCCCCCGGTACCCGGCGAGCGTGACCGTTGGTGCCCGACAGCTTCTTGGTCGGTACCCGTGACATAACCATGTCCTTTAGCTCCCCTTTCACGACCACATCCACCTTCCCGCCCTTGACACCTTCATCATCGTAGGAGTAATGCCCGAAGAGGTGCTTGTCGTTGAACCTCTCGACACCGGGATCATCAGAGACGTGGAAGGACTGGGGCAAAACGCGCTGGCCGATTTTCTTCTCCAGGTTGTCCGCTCCCTGGAAGCTCCGCCGTTGGGTTCCCACGGGGTCCACTTGGCCGGCAACGCCACGGGCGAGCATGACCTTGAACATCGGGGCGGCGGCACGGGCGTCGCACAGCACCGGGCCGGTGTACTGCTCGAGGATGGGGGCGGACCTAACCTTGGTCAGATGCCCGACCATCTCATCGACGTCGCTGCGAATCCCGTCGAGCGGCGGCAGGTCCGCGGTGGTTGCGCCGGCGTAGGTGAGGCTGTCGGAGATGCGCGTGCCGTCTTCGGCCTGGACTTCCGCCGTAATGGTCAGCAACACGCCTAGGTCGGCTTTGCGGAGGCGTGTGCCCTCGGAGTTGGCGATGTAGGTATTGGCCGCGGCGACTAGCAACTGCACTTGTGAGTCTTGGATCTGATCATACTTTTTGAAGCGCGCGGAGAGCGCCCTGAGGTTCTCTTCCCACCTGGCCTTGTCAAAGCTGAGCTTCGCGCCGGGCTCGGTGTGCTCGACCACCTTCGCCTTGGAGAAGTCGTGCGGTCGATCCGCGATGTTCTTGTCCCTCATGTAGGCGCGTTTCTTGGTGAGGGTCTCGACGGCTTCCTTATAATCGCCGTCGGTGGCCCACCAGATGGCCTGACGAATGGCCTGGCAATCCTCCTCGATCGGCAGCGTAGCCCTTCCGCCGCCGCCGCTCCTCCCACGGAAGAAGAACCCCTGATCGCCGCTGAAGTTGGTATTGTCCAGTTCGTAGTTCCCCACGCGGACCTGACTGTAGAAATCCCGCGAACGCTTGCGGTCTGAAGAGGTGAGCGCGCCGTAGGAAGCTACCAACTGGTATCCGATGGTATCTTCGACGGTGTACTGGATGAAGTAAGGCTTCTCGAGGTCCTCCATCCGCAGGTCCATCGAGCGCGCCAGTTCATCGCCCAGGGCCCGCATGATTACGTTGCTCTCGGGCAGTACATCGCCGGCCAACGCGGGCGGCGCCACCACCGCGCACATCGAAAACACAAACACAAACGCGGTATTCTTGTATCGTTGATTCGTCACGATCTTAGCTCCTGTTCAAGTTCGCGGTCCATAAACGCTCACGACGAAGATTTACCCTGCTCAGCAATAGGCGGGGTGAGAATCGGTGGTTTCTCCTGCGCGCGGCGCCGCTTCTCGACCTCGATCTCCGAAACCAGGATGCTCGGGGAGACCGCCGAGACGGGCACCCACCCGGACTCGGCCCCGCAGGTGCCGTTGAAGACCACCGGGTCGTCACCGGTGCAGAGGATTTTGGAGAAGCACGTCAGCGGCGTTCCCACGATGTCCACGCCACGGACCAACTCGTTCGGACGCCCGTCGGCATAAACCCGGTACACGATGACCGGGAGCACTTTGAACGTCTGCGGACCACGCCGGCGCGTCGAGGTGAAGCCACCCGTGATGTCTTCAAACAACAACCCGTAGGGCTTATCTTGTTTCTTGCACTCCTCGATGAGCATTTCTCGGAGTTTGTCAAAGCTGACCGTCTTGCTCGATTCGATCATCAGGTTGCCTTGCCGGGCCACGACGTTTCGGCCGGGCTGGCGCCGCCCGTGTCCGTTGGACTGGGGAAAGCCCTCCACGGGCGAGCGTGACATGAGGAAGGTCTTCAGTACGCCCTTTTCAACCAGCAGTACGTCGGACGCCGGAACGCCTTCGTCGTCATAGTGGTAGAAGCCCCGGAGATCCTCATCGCCGAACTTGGCCAAAGTGGCGTTGTCGCGGACGGTGATAAACTCCGGCAGCACTTCCTTGCCGATTTTCTTGGTGAAGGTCTGGCCTTCCTCCACGTCCTTCTGGCGGTGCCCCTCGATGCGGTGCCCGAAGATCTCATGGAAGAACACGCCGCTGGCCCGATTGACCAGGATCGCCGGGCCGGTATAGGGTTCAACCAGCGGGGCCTCGCGGAGCGCGAGAACGTAGTCGATGACTTTCTGGAAGGCGTCGGCAAGCTCCTGCTCGGAAGGCAATCCTCCCTCCCGCGCGGTGTTGAAGAGCAGCGTTTTGCTGAGGTCCATGCCGTCCTCGGCTTTGGTGCTCGCGCTGACGGCCACCCGGAGCAGCTTGCGGCCGGTTTGTAGACGCGTCCCCTCGCTGGTAACCATGTAACGGTTCTCGGCCGAGGCATTCAGCGATACGGAGGAATTGTAAATCAAGGGGTACTTGCGGCTCAGGGCGGACACCTTGCGGAGGCGCTGGATCCACGCCTGACGGTCCAGGGTGAGGATGACTTCGGGCCCGGCGTACACACTTGGTGCCTCGCGGGAAAAGTCGTCGGATTTGTCTTCTTCCTCGACCTTGGTCTTCAGGTTGGTCAGTACGCGCTGATACTTTTTGGCCGCGGACTTGAACTTTCGGTCGGTGGCCAGCCAGACCGCCTGTCTGACCGCCGCGGGATCATCCTCCAGGCTGACCCTCGTGTCCTCGAACATGTAGTCGGACGGATCAAACCCGTAGCCGCCGCGGATCTTGTGGGTGTTGTCGAGTTTGTGATCGCCCACGCGGACATCGACATCCAGGGCACGTTCGTGGTCGGTGTCTTCAGCCATCAGGGCACCAAGCCGGGCGCTAAGTGCCACCGACTTCTCGTCGGTGATGGTATAAGCCAAATAATACGGCTTGGAGCCGTCGGGCATGGCCAGATGCTCCATCGAGTAGGCCAACTCCTCCTCCAGGACTTTGATGAGCAGGTGATCGGGCGTGGCGTCGCCCCGGTCGGCTGCGGCGGCTGGCAACACCCCCAGCAGCGTGAGACAACTGAACATCGCAAGCGGTTTCATGGTTCGTCCTTTCAATAAGAACTAACAGCCCTACGCCGGATACTATACCGACCGTGCTCGGGAGCTTCAACTCCCAGCGCCGAAGGCGTGGGGTCCATGACAGAATCGGCGGGCTAATGCAGCCCCCCGCGTGTCTGTGCTGCCAACGCATCAGCCCCAACGGGGCGCCATAGATCAGCCCAGGGCAACGCCCTGGGTTCTCGTTTACGTTTCTTCGGGCAAATCCCGCCCCAGGGCGTTGCCCTGGGCTATCGTAGTACGCCCCTTCAGGGCGAAGAAGACCATCGGCGCGCGGGAGACAATCGCTCGGCGACGGAACGCTCAAAAGGCCGCCTAATGTGTCAC
>JAUWNF010000155.1 GCA_030612785.1 Phycisphaerales bacterium | reverse complement strand
CCTGATTCTCTCCGGCGAGGCCGAGCAACTCGAGCAGATCGCCGAAGTCGTCGCCCAGATCGACGTGCAGATGGAGGACGGCAGCAACGTGCCCAAGATCATCAAGCTCGAGTACGCCTTGGCGTCGGAGATTCAGCCGCAGTTGGAAGAGCTTTTCAAGCAGCAGCGGCGCGGACGCGGGGGTACCGGCGTCATTCAGCCGGTCATCGTCGCCAACGACGCTACCAACGCGCTGATCGTGCGGGCGGGCGCGGCGGCCTACAACGCCATCGAGTTGACCGTAGCCCAGTTGGACAACGAAGAAGCTCAGAACGCCGGCATCCGCATCGTCCGCGTGTCGCCGGGGGTGAACGTGACGGACATGGCCACGATGCTGGAGGAGAGCTTCAACGCAGGCCCGCGCCAGCAGGGTGGCGGGCGCGGCGGGCAGCGTGCGCAGCAAGTGACCATCACGCCGGACACGCGGACCAACGTCCTGATCCTGGCGGGCGCGCCGGCGCTGTACGACGACATCGAGGCGACGATCCGCGCCCTGGAGCAAATGGGACCGCAGGGCGGAAAGGTGACGCGGATCATCCGCACCAAAGACGCGGATGTAAACGAGATTA
This sequence comes from Phycisphaerales bacterium, assembly GCA_030612785.1. Classification (GTDB taxonomy): domain Bacteria; phylum Planctomycetota; class Phycisphaerae; order UBA1845; family UBA1845; genus JAAEQG01. The sequence continues at coordinate 6,911 of JAUWNF010000155.1, read as the reverse complement.
AGGGTGTTCTTGACGACCTGATTGAGGATAATACGGGGAGCAGGCGTTCCGGGAGCAGCGGCCGCGCGCGCGGGAGCGGCCGCCGCAGATGATTACCGGTGCCTGCGCCCCTGACCATGTGGTTTCGTGGGACCGGCTTGGTTTGTGGGACCGGCTTTCCAGCCGGTCACTGACAGGCTAGGAAGCCTGTCCCACACGATAGGCAGGGTGGCATGGTCAAGCGGGGCACAGTGACCGGCGCTGCACCGGAGTTACGGCTCAAGGTGTGGAGGGAGCGCGCGAACGAAGAGACCGAGCTTGACCGTGTGGACCGTGAGCGTGGCCCAACCACGGCCAAGGACCGCTCGGCGTAGACTCGGGCCATGGTGGGTTTTTCGTCGCGGTCCTTGGCCGTGCCACCCATCGTTGGCGGCTGGACCTGGCCCGGTACACCGGGCCGACAAAGCCCGGAGGATCCGGTGATGAACGCAATCTACGTTTCTTTGATGGTGTGGTCGTTGGTGATTCCCACGGTGGTGCAGGAAGAATCGTCGTACGAAAGCGCGCTTACGGATCAGGAGATGATCGACGCGCTGATCAAGGACGCGCTGGCACGCAACGAAGCGTCCGAGGCGCCAGCCGGCGAACAGCGCGACGATGAACCGACAGAAGAGGGAGATACCGCGCGCACTGAGGAATCCGACGACGACGACGAAGACGCCGCAAGCACGGAGCCCGCCGATCGGCCTACGGTGTCCATCAGCGGGGTCAATCTTTCCGGCGCCGACGTGGATATTCAGACGGTGGGCTCGGATACCATCATCATCACCGGCAACGAGAGCGACGTAGCCATGCTGGAGGCATTGGTCGACCTGCTCGATCGGGAGGCCCCCCGAAAAGAGCTGCGCGTGGTGACCCTGGAAAAGGCCGGGGCGAAACGCGTAGCCGAGAAGATCGAAGCGATCTATGCGAAGCTCAAGGACCGTCCCGAGGATCAGGTTTCGGCGGTCGCGGTGGCGCCGACCGTGGTGGTCATCGCCGCGCCAACGCATCTGCTGGACGAGGTTATCAACATCGTCCACACCATCGACCTGCATAGCGCCCTGCCGGACACCGCCACCATGACCTTCGAGATCAAGCACCGCAAAGCGTCCGAGGCGGCCGAGCAGTTGAAGAACGTCCTGGACACCCTGCGCAAGAACCAGGGTGAAGACGCGGGACCGGAACTCGAAATCATCCCCATCGACGCGAACAACACGATTCTGATCGCTGCCCCGGAAAGCGAACGGGGCAAGATTCAAAGACTGCTCGACGCCATCGACGTGGAGCCGGCCAAAGGCTGGGGCGACATCATGCTGGTGGTCTTCCCGCTGTACAACAGCAAGCCCCAGGAGTTGGCCGACACCATCAACGATTTAATCGCACAACAGGCGGCGGCGGGCGGTAAAGCCCAGCCCGGGGAGGAACCCATCCGCCGATTGCGCATGGTGATCCGCCGGCCCGACGGCGAGCCGGTCGAGCTGCCGCCGCTGGACCTGGAGAAGCCGCTGCGCATCATTCCCGACGAGGGCACCGGATCGTTGATCGTCGCCACGGTAGAGTCCAACATCGAGCCTCTGGGCGGGATCGTCGACGTCCTCGATGACGTGCCCGGCTCCGAGGAAGTGGGCGTCAAGGTCTTCCACCTGCGCTATGCGGACGCTGAATCGGTTTCCGAGATGCTCGACGAACTGTTCAAGTCGGGCAAGGACCTGCCCAAGCCGGCCCCGGGCAGCGAGTCGAGCGAAGCCGTCCCCGAAGGGCTGGTGGGTGAGGCGTTGGTCTACAACATCGCCGTCACCACCGACCTGCGCACCAACACACTAATGATCGCGGGCAAAGCCGCTCAGATCGCTTTGGTCACGTCACTCATCGACCAGCTCGACGTGCCCTCGGCGGCGACGAAGTTCCCGCTACGGCTGGTTACGCTGGAAAACACCGACGCGACCCACATGGGGACGGTCATCGAACAACTGTTCGAGAGCCGGGTGGAGTCGCTGGAAGCGAGCGACGCGGGCAAGACGGTGGTCGAGCGCGAGAAGGTTTTCCTCGCGGTGGACATCCGCAGTAACTCGCTGATCGTGGCGGCTTCGGAGGAGAACTACGCCGAAATCGTCGAGATCACCCGGAAGCTCGATGCGACCGGTGACCGGCTGGTCGAGAACATCCGCATCCTCAATTGCACCAACACTTCCGCCGCCGATCTGGCCGGCAAGATCGACGAGTTGTGGAAGCGCAAGGCCGATCTGCGCAGCGAGGGTGAACTGCCCGCCGACCTGCCAATCGTGGTCGCGGACACGCGCAGCAACGCGATGGTGATCGCCTCGTCGCCCGAGGACTTCGCCGAGATCAAACGGCTGGTCGAGCGTTTGGAGAGTCAACCGTTGGCCCCCATTGCGCAGATCCGGCTGATCGAGCTGGAGAACAACGACGCTGCGCAGATCAGCGACATGCTCAAGCAGTTGTTCGAGGAGCGCATGCAGCAGCGCCTGGCCTCGGGACAGGAGGAGAACCCGTCCGACCGCGTCGCCCTGGCCAACGACCCGGCCACCAACATGATCCTGGTCGCCTCGTCCAAGGAGAACTACGACGAGATGATGCGGATCATCAACGTCATCGACGCGGAACCGGACGTGGAGGGGGTGGTCAAGTTCTACATTCTACGCAACGCCGAAGCGAACAATGTGGCCGAGAAAATCGACGAACTTTTCCAGGAGGGCATCTACGACCCCAGCGTCGGGCTGGATAGTTCGCTGGTGGAAGAGCGCAAGAAGGTGACCGTGATCGCGGACCCGCGTTCCAACGCGGTCATCGCCAGCGCCAGCAAGCCCAACCTGGCGATCGTGGAGCGGCTGATCGAGCTGATGGACACCGAGGACGCGCCGTTGCTCAACGACGATACCAAGGTCTTCGCGCTGGGCAACGCCGACGCGCTGCAGTTGGCCCAGATGCTCGAGGACCTTTTCGAGGGAATCAAGGGCAACGCGGCCGAACCCGATCTGGTTCGCCCACCGACCATCATCGCTCACGAGCGGAGCAACAGCCTGTTCGTCACCGGTTCGCGTGACAGCCTCAAGCGCTGCGAAGACATCATCACCCGGATCGAAGAGCAGGGCGTGCAGCGGACGGCGGTGTTTCGGATTTATCCGCTCGAATACTCGGCTGCTGCCCCGCTGGCTGAGAAGATGCAGGAGGCCTTCGAAAAGCGCGAACAGGGCGATCAGGGCGAGCGCACGCCGATCTACATTCTGGCGGACGAGGCCACCAACAGCCTGATCTGCAGCGCCTCGCGGGACGATCAAGAGGTGATCCAGAACCTGCTGGGGCTGCTGGACAAACCGTCGAACATCGCCAACCAGTTCGAGATTTTCCCGCTGAAGATTGCCAAGGCCGAGCCGCTGGCCGAACGGCTGGAGAACCTCTTCAAGAGTCAGGCAAAGAGCGCCGGCAGCGGCGCCCGGGCGGACGCGATCGCGGTCGAGCCGGACCAGCGGACCAACTCGCTGGTGGTCTGGGCCGCCCCTTCGCAGATGGAGAACGTCGCGGTCATCATCCAGAAGATGGACTCGCAGAAACCGCTGATCGAAATGCAGATGCGGGTGATCCGGCTCAAGCACGCCATCGCGGAGGACTTCGCCGAGAAGTTCACCGAGACGCTGTTTGCCGGCGAGGGCTCCTCTTCCCGTGGCGACGATCAGGAATCGGTCATCGTCTCCTTCATCGAGAAGCTGGACGACGGCACCGAGGTGGTGCGGAAACTTCTCCGGCAGGACATTACCATCACCGGCGATCCGCGAACCAACGCGCTGATGGTGCTGGCCCCCGCCGAGAGCATCGGAATGCTCGAACAACTCATCCGCGAGATCGACAAGATGCCGCCGCAGTTGGCCGAAATCCGCCTGTTCCCGCTGATCAACGCCGACGCGGAGGAGATGGTCGATAAGCTGGAAGAACTATTCGAGCCGGACCAGGGTGGTGACGGCGAATTGCAGCAGCAGTTGGTCTTCGGCGAAGGTGGGGTTGCTTCCGTAACCGCCGGGGAAGGCGGTTCCGTACAGGCGCTGCGCTTCGCCGCGGACCGGCGCACCAACACCGTCATCGCCGCCGGCGGGGAGACGGACCTGAACATGGTCGAGAAGTTCGTCCGCCTGATCGACGCCCAAACCGCCGACGACCGCATCACCCAGGTCTATCAGGTCCGCTATTCGACGGCGGAGGAACTTACCGCGGCGATGAAGGAGTTCGTCCAGGAGGAGAACGACCGCCTCAGCGAACTCGACGACGAGTCCGCGATCATGCGGCGGGCGGAGAAGCACGTGACCCTCATCGGCGACGAAGCCTCCAATAGCGTACTGGTGGGCGTCAGCCCGCGGTACTACTCCAACGTGATGGAGATGATCCGGCAGATCGACCGACCGCCGCCCCAGGTGATGATTCAAGTGCTCATCGCCGAAGTGTCGCTCGACGACAGCGTGGAGTTCGGCATGGAATTCGCCCTGCAGGACCTGACCTTCACCGAGAGTGCCTACGTGGGCCCGAACGGCGTCATCAAGGGCAGCAAACACGACTTCGTCGGCGGGGTGGACGTCGGCGCCGGTGGGGCGGCGGGCTCGTTCGGGGGTCTCAGCTTCTCCATCACCGGCGAGGACTTTAATTTCCTGCTGCGGGCCTTACAGTCCGACGGCGTGTTGCAGGTGCTCTCGCGCCCGACCATCCTGGTGGAAAACAACGAAGAGGCCAACATCACCATCGGCGACCGGGTGCCGTTTGTGCGGAGCAGTTCGGTTTCGGACAGTGGGCAGGTCAACTCCTCGGTCGAGTATGAGGAAGTGGGCATCATTCTTGACGTGATTCCGCACATCAACCCGGACGGCTACGTCAACCTGGAGGTCCATCCGGAGATCTCCGCGCTCAACCCGAAGGGATCGGGTGTGCAGATATCCGAAGGTCTGACCGCACCCACCTTCTCCGAACGTTCGGCGGAGACCGTCGTCACAATCAAGGACGGCGAGACGGTGGTGATCGGCGGCTTGATTACCACGCGCGAAGACCAGCGCGAGGTTAAGGTGCCCATCCTCGGGGACATTCCGGGTTTGGGGCTACTGTTCCGGGCCACGACCAGCGAACGCAAGCGGAGCGAACTGCTCATCGTTCTGACCGTCGATGTAATTCGCGACGAATACGACGCCTATGAGATGTCGATCGAGCAGCGCGACAAGTCCGGGCTCATGACCGATAAGATTCTACAGTCGCCCTTGATGGAGGGCCTGCGGATTCTGCCCGAGGAGGAGGTCTTCGGGCCTCTGGACGAGGAAGGCGAACGGTTCGGCCCGAGGCGCCGTGAGGGCGTGCCGGAAGATCGCGAGCTCTACGGTCCCACGCCCGACGTTTACGGTCCGCGGCGTCCGCAACGGATCAAGGTGCAGGACGAGCCCGAAACACCAAGTGAAATCGCCCGGGTTTATGGACCGACGCCGCCGGCGCGACTGGTGGCCGCGACGCCATAGCCTGAATGATCCATGAACGCAGTCTAGAGAGGCTGTCGATTTAATCGTCCGTGGTGATTCCCAATGTAGCGTCACCCCTTGTGGGTGACGAAAAACGAGGCTACGCCGCCCACAAGGGGCGACGCTACAGATTAAATCGACAGCCTGTAGAGCATGCGAACATTAACGTTACAGCACGGGGTAGGCACACTGCTGGCGGTTGGATGCGTGCTCGGCGCGCTTTCCGGCTGCGCCACCATGCCGAAGCAGGATCCCGGGGCAGCGGTCTCGTGCGAAGTCGTCAAGCTGATTTGTCTCTACGACCAGAACCCCTTCGTGAGCTTTGATGAGGAGGGCGATCTGAACGTCGAGGGTTTTCGGGTCACCGTGGTGTTGGCTTCGCGCAAGACCGGCAAAGGGATCGCGGAAGACGGCGTGATCCGGGTAAAGATGTACCGCATCGACCGTACGCCCGGAAGCAAGCCGGTCAGGGTCCTGCTGCGGGAGTGGCCGGTCAACAACGCCGGGCTACGCACGTTCAAGAGTCCGGTGTTCGGCGAGGGCTACAAGCTCCTGTTTCAGTGGGCGAAGGAAGACGACGTGCTGGGGCACGACGTACAGCTCGTGGTGTCCTTTGAGCGGGCGGACGGGCGCGTGATCCGTAGCCAGACCAAGGCGTTGAAAGTCCCGCCGGCCAAGGACGAATGAGAGTCGAATCTTCCAACTCGTGGTCCCGCCGAGTGGTGTGGATCTTGCTGGCCGGGGCCGCCATCGCACCGGTAGTCCTCTGCGGGACCGGGTGCCGCCGGCAAACGCCTCCTCCGGCACAGGCTTCAGCGAACGGCGGGGCCGCATCCGCCCCTATGCCCGCGGAGGCCGACCCATACGAAGGGCCGCTCGATACCCTGCGCCGGGTCCACCAATGCCGCCGCGCGGGGCAGATGACCGCCATCGCCGCCTACATCGTTCCGCAGCAGCGTGACGCCGTTATCGAACACATCCTTTCGGTAGATGAACTCACCTCCGCCGCCGAATCGCTCAAGGCCCGCGTGAACCGTGTCATCGGGGCCGGCACTGCCGGGGCGTTTGATCGCACGGCGATAGCTAACTCGCTGGGGCCGTTCGCGCGCGACCTCGAGTACATCAGCGAAACGATCACCGGCGACTCCGCCGTAGTGCGGCTACGCGTCGGCGGGCGGCTGCCGCTCGAGAACGTCGACCTGGTCCGCAGAGGCGACCGCTGGCTGATCCAGACGGATCCGCCCATTCCCGGGCTGTCCGCGGAACTGCGCAAGCTTGCCCGGGTGTTGAACCGGGTCGCCGACGAGGTCGAACATCGCCGGCTCTCCGCCGAGCAAATCGAACAGGAACTGATCTTGCGGCAGCGTCCGATCCTGGAACGTATCG
>JAUWNF010000419.1 GCA_030612785.1 Phycisphaerales bacterium | reverse complement strand
AGATATTCACGCCGACCTGTTCCGGCGGAACGCCGAGCAACTTGCGCTCGGACGGGTTGGGCTCGAACGCCTTGCGGCAATTGGGGCAAATCCGTCGCACCAGCCGCACCACCAGCGTATGACTGACCGCATAGCCCCGCTTTTGCAACTGGGAGGCCAGACGCCGGGTTCCTTTGCATGTCCATCGCACTTACTTCATCCGCGTGTACTTGAACTCCATCATCTTGAACTCTTTTCCGTCGGGACCGGTCGCGTAAAACTCCATGTGCTGGTGATCCTTGTCCAGAATCTTCTGGGTTCCCCTCATGGACATCATCTTGCCGTCAAAGCCCATCATCTGGGACTTCCAGGTCCAGTTCTTGCCCTCGTCGTCACAGGTAGCCCAACTGATTTGCGGACCGTTGTAGCTATAGATGTCCATCCAGACGCCCTGGTACTTCTGCTTGACCACGTTCCAGATAGTCAATCCGTGCCCTTTGAAGGTGCCCTCCGGACCGGCGGACTCAAATTCGGAGACCAGCGCCCGACCGTCGAGAATCAACTTGTACACCTCGGTGCCATGGCTGAGCTGCGGCTCGGCATCCGGAGTATGCCACATTTTGTGCTCGACTTTCCAGGTGCCCACGAACTGCTCCAACCGTTTGAGTTCCGGGCCGATCGGAATGGGGCCCATGTCCCCGGGCTTATCCTGGCCGACGTGGGCGTGATCATGCTCATGCTCTGCCTTGTGGCTCTCGTCGTGCCCTTCGTGTTCGTGCTCTTGTGCGCCCGATTGCGCCGCGCAGATCCACAGACCCAAACTCACAAATGCTGCCAACATAACGATGGTTCTCTTCATCACGCTTCTCCTTGCCGATTCCGGTTTCCACAATGAGCTTCCCGGCGCCGCCACACCACGGCACCGGCAGCAGGCCCGTTTTCCGGAGGGTATTATAGGGCCTTTCTCCCGGACGGGAAAGGACGCTTACGCCAAAACGAGTCCGGGCTATTGACCCTCAAAAAGTGGTTCGTCGTCCACCACGCGACACGGCGGGAGGGCGGAGAGAAACGCCTTGCCGTAAGACTTGGTCCGCAGGCGAGAATCGAGAACCACCACCATGCCCCGATCGGTGGTGGACCGGATCAACCGCCCGAAGCCTTGCTTGAACCTCAAGACCGCCTCGGGAAGCTGGTAATCCGTAAACGGGCTCTTTCCCTGGGCCCGCATTTGCTCGATCCGGGCCTCGACCGTCGGTCGGTCCGGCACCTCGAAGGGCAGCTTGACAATGATGACGTTCGAGAGCGCCTCGCCGGGTACGTCGACACCGGCCCAAAAGCTGTTCGTTCCGAAGATGACCGAGCGCACGTCCCGACGGAAGCGCTCGAGCATGAGCGATCGATTGAGCCCGCGGCCTTGCACCATCAGCGCCATCTTGTGCTCGTCGAAGAAATCGCCCAGTTGATCGGCGCAGCGATACATCTGTTCGTATCCGGTGAACAGCACGAACGCCCGCCCGTCGCTCCGGGTAACATACTTGCGGATGGCGGCGCAGGCCGCGGGGACGAACTCGTCGGGACGATTCGGGGCGGGCATGTCCGGGACCAGGTGAAGCTCGACCTGCACTTGATAGTCAAACGGTGAGCCGAGCAACATGGTCCGGCCCTCGAGCATCCCGAGGCGGTCCTTGATGTAGCTGAACGCCTTCCCGCGACCGACGCTCAAGGTTGCACTGGTCAACACCACGCTGGAGATGTCCTCGAACAGGGCCTCGCGCAGATTGGCGCTCACGTCAATCGGCCGACCGCGCAGGGTGACACGACGCTGTCGCTTACCGCCCACCTCCACCCAGTACACCCAATCGTCGTGGCGCTGTTCGAGCAGTTTCACCAGCGCGTCGGCGCACTCCTCCAGGCGCTTCATCTGCGCGCCGAGTTCGAGCCGATCATCCGTGGGGGCGTCCTTCCGCTTATCTCGGTTGGCCAGTTGCTTGCGGAGGTCCCGGATCTTGCCGTGCAGGGCGCGCAAGACGGGGCTGACCGTGTTTTTAACCGAAGGTGGTTGAACCAGGCGACCGTTGGGTCGGCCGTGGCGACTCTGCCAGGCGAGCAGTTCGTCGAAGAACCGAGCGACCAAAGGTCGCGCCCGGTTGACCGCCTCGATGAGGAAGTCCGCGCGTAAACCGAGCAGAGTCCCCCTGGCGGTCCGCGGGTTGTAGAGCCCGTTGAGCAGGTAGTGGAGCTGCGTGTCCGCCAGTTCGATGCCGAAGTGGTCGCCGGCCACCGACTCGACCACGTGGGCTTCATCGAGCACCACACCGTCGTACTTGGGCAGGATACCACCTCCGCCGGGACGCAGCGCCAAGTCGGAGAAGAACAGAGCATGGTTTACCACCAATAGTCCGGCGGTGGCGGCTTGTCGTCTGGCGGCCTGGTAAAAGCATTTGCCGAAGTGTTCACACCGGCGCCCCAGGCAGTTGTGCTGGTCGCTGCGCACCCGCTCCCACACCGCCGGCGAAGGCGGTTGGGGAAGGTCAGACAGCGAGCCGTCTTCCGTTTCGTAGGCCCAATCCGTGATGGTGCGCAACTGGGCGAATTCGTTATCCGTATCGAACAACAACTGCCCGCGCCGGCTAGCCGACGCCAGGCGACGCAGACACAGGTAGTTCGACCGGCCTTTGACGAGCACCGCGGAGAACTGTTGCGGCAGAGCCTCTTCCAGAAACGGGAGATCCTTGTTGATGAGCTGCTCCTGTAAGGTGATGGTGTGCGTACTAACGACTACGCGCTGGTTATGTTCGACAACCCGCTCGATGGCGGGCAACAGATAGGCAAAGCTCTTGCCTACACCAGTGCCGGCTTCGACGAGTAGATGGGACGGCGCGGCGAACGCCTCCGCTACGGCTCGGGCCATCTCCAACTGTTGCGGCCGAGGCTCGTAGTTCGGCAAGGCCCGAGCCACCAAGCCCCCCACGGAAAGCAGTTGTACCGAGCCCGCACTCATGATCGTCACGCCGTCCTTGTACCGCAATCGTGCGAGAGATTCAAACAGGGCAGAGGAAAGGGGACATCACTGATTTTATTGACGATCGATGGTGGTTGGGGTACGCTATCGGTCATGCCTCGGACCGCACGTGCGATTGAAGCAGGGCTCGTGTATCACGTCTTGAATCGTGGCAACGCACGCATGCGCTTGTTCCACAAGAACGAGGACTTCGAGGCGTTTGAGCGCGTGCTGGCGGAGGGACTCGAGCGGTATCCGGTCGATCTACTGACCTACTGCCTGATGAGCAATCACTGGCACCTCGTTCTGCGACCGCGTACGGACGAGTCATTGGGTCGGCTGATGGGTTGGGTGGGCGTGACCCACGTGCGGCGACACCACGAACACTATCGCACCCGCGGCGGTGGCCACCTCTACCAAGGACGTTTCAAGAGTTTTCCGGTGCAGGACGACGCGCATTTCCTGACGGTTTGCCGTTACGTCGAAGCCAACGCGCGGCGAGCCGGTCTGGTCGAACGTGCACAGGACTGGGCGTGGAGCGGGTTGCACGCGCGGCGATGTCGGTCAAAGCCGTTCCAACTGAGTGGTTGGCCCGTCGCTCGCCCGCGCGATTGGACACGCTCTGTGAACCGGCTGCTGCCGGATGATGAGCTTGAGAGTCTGCGCACAAGCGTGAACCGAGGCCGCCCGTGGGGGGGGACGCGGAGTGGGTGCACCGCACGGCGGCTCGGCTGGACCTGACTTTCACGCTCAGGAACCCGGGCCGACCAAGGAAGAAGGCAATTGAAGCCAGGGAAGGCGACAAAAATCAGTGATGTCCCCTTTCTCTGGGGCCGAGGTCGCGAAGCAGGAGACATGGGAGGTCGGAAGAAAACTGATAAGATAGTAACGCTCAGGCAGCCGGGAGGGAGGGTCCACTCAGCCCGGAGGTGACCGAGCCATGAATGT
>JAUWNF010000162.1 GCA_030612785.1 Phycisphaerales bacterium | reverse complement strand
GTGGGTTACGTCATCGAGGATGCCCACGCTGACGTGGTTCTTGGGCTGGTCTTTTTTGGCCTCGTCGAACACGCCCTTGACCATGGCCGGGGTGAATTCCTTGCACGACAGCCCGTAGCGCCCGCCGATCACCCGCGGGCGCCGGGCGAACCCGTCGCGTCCGGCGGCGTAGTGCTCTTCCACGGCGGTGACCACGTCCAGGTACATCGGCTCGCCCAGGGCGCCCGGTTCCTTGGTCCGGTCAAGCACGGCGATGGTCTTGACCGTCTTGGGCATGGCGTCCAAGAACCGCTCAGCCGCGAACGGGCGGTACAATCGCACCTTGATGATGCCCACCTTCTCGCCCTGGGCGTTGAGATACTCGACGGCCTCGTGAGCGGTCTCGGCCCCGGAGCCCATCAGCACGATGACTTGCTCGGCATTCGGATCGCCGACGTAGTCGAACAGGTGATAATGCCGACCGACGACCGAGGCGAACTTGTCCATGGCCTTTTGCACCAGGTCCGCGCAGACCTCGTAGTAGGGGTTGCAGGCTTCGCGGGCCTGGAAGAACACGTCCGGGTTCTGCGCGGTTCCGCGCAGGACCGGCTTCTCCGGGTTTAACGCCCGGGCGCGGTGCTGGCGAACCAGCTCGTCGTCGATCATGGCCCGCAGGTCGTCGGCGGTGAGTTCCTCGATCTTCAACTCCTCGTGCGAGGTGCGGAAGCCGTCGAAGAACTGGATGAAGGGTACCCGCGACGCCAAACTCGCCGCCTGAGCGATGACCGCGTTGTCCATTACCTCCTGCGGCGAGCCCGAGGCGATCATGCCCCAACCCGTGCTCCGGCAGGCCATCACGTCGCTGTGGTCCCCGAAGATGGACAGGGCGTGGGTCGCCACCGTCCGGGCCGTTACGTGAAAGACCGTCGAGGTCAACTCCCCGGCGATCTTGAACATGTTGGGGATCATCAGCAGGAGACCTTGGGAGGCCGTGAATGTCGTGGTCAGCGCACCGGTTTGCAGTGCTCCGTGGACCGCCCCGGAGGCACCGCCCTCGCTCTGCATCTCCACGACCGTGGGGACGGTTCCCCAGATGTTCTTCCTGCCCTCGGCCGACCACTCATCCGCCCACTCCCCCATGTTGGAACTGGGGGTAATGGGATAGATCGCGCAAACCTCGTTGATCCGGTGGGCGGTGTACGCGGCAGCTTCATTGCCGTCAATGGTTACCTTTCGTCGACTCATGATTCACTTCCTTACGCATGCGCCGGGGCGACCAGCCCGTCGTCCAATCAAGTGAAGAACCGGTGCCCACGGTCTGTGAGCATTACCGGAGACCTGAGGTTTACAACCTTCGATACGTTCGGGCAAATGCGGGTCCAAAACAAGCCTAATCTTGCGTTTTCCCGCTCCCCGCGTCCGAGATTTGCCGCGACAACGACGATTTCACCGCCTGGCGGGGAACCCTGGGCGGAAGGGCCCCAACAGACGAAGCCAAAGGACGTGTCTCGGCCCGTTTTGGAGGGAACCCGCGAGCCGTTAGTGCGGAAATTCACACAGATCATCGAGGCCGAACCCGGTGGGACGCAATTCGCCGGGGGCAACTCCCCTACGAGCCTCATTGGGAGACCATGACAGAATGTGGGACAGGTGTTCTAGCCAGTCGCATGACCGGCTGGAAAGCCGGTCCCACATTTTGTTAGTGGCGATAACTCCTTTCTCGGGCGCACTTTACGTCACACCACCTCGTATGCCTGTAATGCCCCGAGCGGTTTTCCGATGAATCAGTAACTGGAATACGCCTCTTGGGGCGGAGTCTCGCGGTAGTTGTGCCGTAGGAGAACCCAAAGATGAGCCAAACCACTGCGCCCAAGCTACCTACCAAGGAACTACAGGCCCTCCTCGAGGATGCGCGCCTGCCTACCATGCCCCAGGCTACCTTGCGCATCATGGAGTTGGCTGGCGACCCATTCACGAGTTTGCAGCATGTGGCCACCGTGGTGGCCACCGACCCCGCGCTGTCTGGCCGGGTGCTGGGTCTGGCCAACTCGGCCCTGCACTATCGCGGTACGCGTTTTGAGAGCGTCGACCGCGCGGTGGCCCATCTGGGCGTGATGCGGATTCGCTCGCTGGCGCTGGCCCTTCATCTGTTTGCCGTTCAGCCGGACTCCCGGGAGAGGTCATTCGACTACGGCTACTTCTGGCGCTACTGCCTCGTTTGCGCCGTAGCCGCCAAGCTGATTGCGGCACAGCAAAAGAAGATCGATCCGGACGAAGCCTTCGTCGCCGCGCTCCTGCAGGATCTTGGCGTGCTGGCCCTCCAACGAGCCCATCCGCACGAATACGACAAGCTCTTCGCGGCAAAAGCTCGCGAGCATGTCCGCCTCCATGAAAAGGAATTCGAGGTCTGGGGCTACGACCACGCGGACGTGGGGGCGGCCATCGCCGCTTATTGGGGACTGCCCGGAGAGATTGGCAACGCCATTCGCTTGCACCACCGCCCCGGGGACCACAGGTTGGCTACGTTGTGCTACCTTGCGGACCTCGTCCACGCGGTGATCTATGAGACTGACCAAGGCGGTAGCGCGCCCCTCGCCGATAAACTCCGCGCTCAAGGTAGCGACGAAGTGGCCGTGCTACGCGGCGTGCAAGTCGAGCTGCCGCACATCGCCGAGGCGTGCTCTTGCCCCATGTGGTCCGGCTCTACCGAAGAGGAATTGAAGGAACGGATTGCGCAGCTGCTCCAGCCGTAACGCCGTATGAGGTCAAAGTAGTTCGCATTTGGTGGCAGCTTCGGTCTGACGTGGCGATAACTCGCGGTGAAGGGATCAGGTAAGAGAATTGAACGCAGAGACGCAGAGGACGCAGAGAAAGAAATGGATAATGCGTGAACACCATAGCCTTGGCGTGCTACACGCAGCGCAGAAGATAGGAGCCGGTGCAGACCGTAACCCCTGAGGTTGCAAGACTCTGCGCTCTCAGCGTCTCTGCGTTCATGAATGATCCGAGCCGGTTATCGGAAGCAGGGTCGCTCCAGCGAACTTTGCCGCCGTAGTTTTTTTGGTTACACCGGCCAAGACGCCCTACCGGGGCCTGCACACCGGAGCTTCGGCCGCTGGCTCAAGCTGCCATGCGGAGGCAATGCCCCCGGCCACGCGGTCGCCGGCACCTAGGCATAAGTACAGGTAATAAAGATGTTTACGACGGTCTCGGCCCTACTCACACGGCTTCCGGGTCTTCAGGACGAGCAGGCGTGGGAGATATTCAACAGCCGATACTCGCCCATGCTCAAGCGTTTCTTCTCCAGTCTTGGGGCCGCCGGAGACGCCGCCCGGGACATGACCCAGGACACCATTCACAAGGCCGTCAGCGGATTGCGTTCGGGTGCCTATCACCGGGACAAGGGCCGTCTGCGCGACTGGATGGGCGGCATCGCCAAGAACGTGCTCCGGGAGCATTGGCGGAAGGTGGGGCGCGGCGACGGTCTGGTTCAGGCCAAAACGGTGTTCTGGGACCTCTGTGAAGACCCCGCCGCCGAAGACGCGGTACGCGAAGTCGATCAACGCTTCGACGAAATCTGGGTGCGTGCGCGGCTATCGGCGCTGCTACGCTACGCGCTGCAGTCCTTTACACCTCGCGATCTGCGGTGCTATTTCCTGGTCGAGGTACACAAGAGGTCCGTAGCTGAAGTGGCCCGGCGGCTGGGAATGAGCGTCTCGACGGTCTACAACCGCCGGCGGGCCGTCGCCCAATGGTTCCGGGCTGTCGGTCCGCGGTTCATCTCCACGTGGGAGAAGTAGCTATGGGTATCGGGTGCGTTGCCGAGGTGGACATGTTCCTGGCCTATCGGCAGGAGATACCGGTCGAGCAAACGGTGCCAATCCTGCGTCACATCGCCGCGTGTCCCCTGTGCCACGACGTGTGGAAGCGCTTCGAGTTGGACGAGCAAGTCGCCGAGGGCATCCAGAGTGCGCTCCGCGGTGACACCACCGGGGCGGACGTGGGGCCCGGATGGGGGCCGGACGAGGAATTGCCCGATCAACTGGAGATTCCCGGATTCGACATCCGCCCGGGCTACATCGAGGGCGGACAGGCCCGGGTTTATCGCGGCACCTACGAAGCCAGTCAGGAAGAAGTTGCCGTCAAGGTCTTCCACAACTCGTCGCTCAACGAAGGAGGCAACGAGCGCTTCGCCCGGGAGATCAAATCGTTGGCCCGTCTGCGCCACCCCAATGTCATCACCATTCGCTCGGACGGGCAGATCAATGGTCACGCTTATTTTGTCATGCCCTGGATCGAGGGGTTGACCCTGGACGAATACGTCAAACAAACCCGGCTCTCCTTTGGTCAAAGGGTTGAGTTGCTCAGCAAGATTTGTGACGCGGTCAGCCATGCCCATCGGCGCGGGGTGATGCACCTCGACCTCAAACCCACCAACGTGCGCGTGGACGCCGCCGGCGAACCGATCGTCATGGACTTCGGGTTAGCCCGCTTGACCGAGACCGACATTTCCGAACCGCCTAACCTGTCCCTGGGGGTTGCGGGCACGCCGCTTTATATGGCCCCGGAACAGATCGATAACCACGAGGACTTGGATGTTCGGGCGGACGTGTACGGGCTGGGTTTGCTCCTGTATGAAGTGCTCGTAGGTCAGCGGGCCAAAGGGGCCCGGTTGACTAAGTCCCAGCAACCGACGCTGGAGATGGCCCAGGCGATACCTCCGCCCCCTCGTGCGGTGGACCCGAAGGTTCCGCACGAGTTGGAAGCCATCACCCTGCGGGCCATCGAACACGATCGCGAGCGTCGCTACCAGACCGCCCGGGCGCTGTACGAGGACTTGCGGAACTACAAGACCGGCCTGCTGGTCCAAGCCAAGGCCCACCAACCCTGGTATCGCTTCCGCAAATGGATGCATCGATACCGGGAAGCCATAGCGGCCTACGGGCTCATTGTGCTAACCATGGGTTTCGCCTTCGCTATCCGGATTCGGCTGGACAGAGTGACGGACCAACAAACCGCGATCGTAGAGAGGATGTGGCGGGAAGCCAACGAGGCGGCCATCGAACGCGAGCGAGAACAGAACTTCGAGCTGAACCGAATCCGCCGCGAGCTGATTCAGGCGCACGAGGGCATCGAATTGCTGGCCAGTGAAGCGGGCGACTGGGACTTGGCCGACGAAAGCTACGCCAAGACACTACAGATTCGCGAGCAGTTGGGCGAGGTCGGGCCCCAGGCACCGCGCTCCATCGTGGAGACCCCCTAAGACCCCGCAAGCGTGCCCCAACCACTTCTGCCGGCGACGAACCGGGTACGTCATGGTGGTGAGCTGTCGCCGGCAGTGCTATGCTGTCCACACTGGATGAAACAACGACCATGTCCCTCTCGCCTGACAACGTTGCGTCGCCCGTGGCGCGGAAGTACCTCGCGTTGAAGTCTGCGCGGGGGATCGGGCCCATTCTTGCCCGACGTCTGATCGAGCACTTCGGCAGTATCGACAGGGTGTTGGAGGCGCCCGTAGCGGAATTAGCGCGGGTGGAGCGGGTGGGCGAAGCGCGCGCGAGAGATGTCTATGCAGTTAGAGATAGTGGCGCGATTGTCGGCGAACTGGAACTCGCCGCCGAACGCGGCGTCCGCATCATTTGCGAGCAGGATGCGGATTACCCGGCAGCACTGAAGTACCTCCCCGATCCACCGGTGTGTCTGTACGTCAGCGGTTCGATCTTGCGGGAGGATATGCTGGCCGTTGCTGTCGTGGGGCGGCGGCGCTGCACGCGGTACGGGGCCGAACAGGCCCGGCGCTTCGGAGGCTTGCTGGCGCAAGCGGGTTTCACCGTCGTGTCGGGCCTGGCCCGGGGCATCGACGGACTCGCCCAGCACGGCGCGCTGGAGGCGGGCGGGAGAACCATCGCCGTGCTGGGGAATGGACTCACCGAGGTGTATCCTCCCGAACATGCAGGCCTGGCCGAGCGCGTGCGGCAGTCCGGGGCCGTGGTCAGCGAATTGCCCATGAGCACCCCGCCGGACTCGGGAAACTTTGAGCCGCGCAACCGCATCATCGCCGGACTATCTCTCGGCGTTCTGGTGGTCGAGGCGGCGCGGCGAAGCGGGGCGCTGCTCACCGCCCGACTGGCGACGGAGTACAACCGCGAGGTGTTCGCGATCCCCGGGCGGATCGATTCGCCGGAGGCAGGCGGCACCAACGCCTTGATTCGTGGCAGCGGTGCCAAGCTGGTTACGTGCCTGGAGGACATCCTCGAGGAACTTGGCGAGGTTGGCAGGCTGATGCCGTTCCGTGGCGCCGAACCAGCGGAGGAATCGCCGGGCAAAACCCCGCCGGCGGGACGCCTTGATCCGGAGCAACGGCTTATTTGGGACGCCATGGATGTGGAGGGAGCCGGCGTGGAGACCCTGGCCGACGAGACCGGCCTGCCGATCCCCAAGGTGATGTCAACCCTGCTCTCTCTGCAATTGCGGGGGGTGGTTCGAGAGCTTCCCGGCCAACGTTTTGTGTGTGTGCAACCGTCGGATTCCGGTTGAGGGAAGGGCGGGGCGCTTGATTCCATGACTACCCGAGGCGGCAGGAATACCCAACCCCGTGGCGTACCGCGGCCAGGACTGGCCAAGCCTTTGGAAACGCTGGTTTTCCTCCTGCCGCTGATCGTGTTTTCCGAGGCGGTCTCGCTTTGTCTCTCCTCTCATGCGGTGCTGGCACAGCAGGGCCGTGTGGTCGCCTTTCATCTGCTGCAGCTTTTTTTTCAATTGTTCGGCTCGACCGGTGTGCTGATGCCCGCCCTGGCGGTCGTCGCCATCCTGTTGAGCACGCATATTATGTCGCGGCAGCCGTGGCGGGTCCGCGCCTCGGTGGTGGGTTTCATGTACGTCGAATCGCTCGCCCTGGCAATCCCACTGCTGTTCTTCCAGCGTTGGGTTACGCTGGCGGGTAGTGATGCGGCGCCCGGCGCGCTGGGCGAGGTGGCCTTGGGCGTTGGCGCCGGCATTTACGAAGAACTGGTCTTTCGGCTCATTCTGATTTCGGTAATCTCGATACTAGGCACGGACCTGCTGGGACGCCCAACCGCCGTAGTGCTCCCACTTGCGGTTCTCGTCTCCGCTCTGGCGTTCGCCGGGCACCATCATCAGCCAGTGGGTCGTGACCCGTTTGATGCGGGACAGTTTTTGTTCCGGACGCTGGCGGGCCTTTACCTGGGGACCATCTTCGTCGTGCGGGGTTACGGTCCGGCGGCAGGCACTCACGCTGCGTACAATCTGATCGTGCTGTGCCAGACTTGAGGCGCGGTCACCAGGCGCCTTGG
>JAUWNF010000149.1 GCA_030612785.1 Phycisphaerales bacterium | reverse complement strand
AGCGGCTGATGCGTGCGCGGGCGACTTCGAGATACTGCGACGGGTCGAGCCGATCAGACCCCAGGTAATCGAGATAGGCAGCGAAGATTCGATGGAGGTCGGCGAGCTTGTGTTGGCGGAGCGGATCCTCGTCCGGGGATTCGAGGACGCGGTCGAGATCGTCGATGGTGACGGCCTCGTCGATCAGTTCGCTGATGGTCCGTCCGAGTCGCTCCAGGAATCCCGGGAAGCGCTCGGCATTCTTGAAGTACTGCAATTGGGGGGCAAGCTTGGCGAGCAGATAGCGCAGGACCATGCCTCGGCCGTTGGCGGACAGAGGCGTGCGCGATTCCACCCCGGTGTCTGCGCTAATGCGCAGGGCGATCCGCCGGAAGCTGAGCACCTCGGCGCGGTGCGTGACCTGGGGCTCGGGAAGCGCGAGCAAGGCGCGTTCGGTCTGCAGGCTGGCCTGCTCGGGCACCAGCAGAATGAGCCGGGGGCCGTCAAGCGGGTTCGCCGGCAACTTCTCGCGGACGGCGGACAGGCAGTGATGGGTCTGGCCCGCCCCGGCGCGGCCGATGATAAAGCGCACGGACATGGCTTGTAGTTAGCTCAGGAGGACCATCCGGTCAATCATCGTCCTCGAGGTGTCGCTCGACCCACAGAAAACGCAGATAGCGCCCCAACTGCTGATAGAACAGACCGGCGCTGATGACGCCGACCACCAGAGATAAGAAGCCGAAGGTCACCATCCAGGGCACCAGCGGCCGGACCCCGAACACCCCGAATCCGACGGTCGAACCCAGAAAGAACAACACGCAAACTAATTCCACGAACGGAAAGCGCACTTCGCCGGGGACGTGGACGCCCTGACGCACAGCGGGGCGCGCGTTATACTCACTGCCGCACTCCGGACAGCGCCCGATGTAGCCCAGGGTGCGGAGGTTGTACCCGCATTCGCCGCAGTAAATCGAATAACTGATGCGACGTTCGCTCCAAACGTCCCGGGCGGCTTTATCTAAATCGTCGCTGCTGAGGCCCATGATCCGTATTGCGGATTGTGGATTGCGGATTGCGGATTGGCAATACGACCGCGTTGGGGTCTACGAATACGTCCTCTTCGACCCCGGCCTCCCGAACTGGTCATGGAGAAGGCCTCCACCGAGACGCTGTACCAGTACGCCGTCGAGCACGGCGCCACCACCCTGCGCCACGACGCCATAGCCAAGGTCCGCCACGGCCTGACCACGCTCGAAAAGGCCATGCGCGTCACCGTCGGCGAGTTATGATCCCTGCCCGACTCGGAGGCAAACCACATCTCGCAGCGGCCTGCGGTGGTTTGATCACGATCTTTCAAAGCCTCCGGAGCTTTGAAAGAATTTCTCTCTTTTCATTAAAAGCTGTAGCTGGTATGATCAAGATCGTTCAAAGCCAGTACGGGATGTAAGCCATGCAATATCAGGAGTTTGCGAACGGTCACGCCGGTCGGTTGGTCAGTAGTGACGGAGTGTGGGCCTTTTTCCCCAATCCGCTCCCGCCGCAAATGGATTATCGGTCGGAGTTGGTTGAGTTGATCGCCCAGGCCGAAACGGACTTGGGTACACTCAATGGTGTAGGGGGGCGGCTGGCTAACCCGCATCTGCTGATCATGCCCTACATCCGGCGTGAGGCGGTTCTGAGTTCGAGAATCGAGGGAACCCAATCGACACTTTCGGACTTGTTTCTGTTCGAAGTCGAGCCGGACGAGCTACCTCAGGTTCCGGATGTTCGCGAAGTGAGAAACTACGTCCGGGCGATGGAGGAGGCACTCCGCCGCCTCGAAGAGTTACCTCTATCGCTGCGACTGGTTCGGCAGTTGCACGCAACCCTACTGGAAGGTGTGCGCGGTCAGGAGTACACGCCCGGTGACTTTCGGCGCCACCAGAATTGGATTGGCGTACCAGGTACATCCATCGAAAACGCCAGGTACGTTCCTCCGCCGGTACCACAGATGCATGCGGCGCTGGACGCCTGGGAGAAGTTCCTCCACGTTCGCAGAGGTTTTCCCGTGCTGGTCCAGTGCGCCATGCTTCACTATCAGTTTGAGGCCATCCATCCTTTTGCCGATGGCAACGGGCGCGTGGGGCGGCTTCTCATCACCCTGTTTCTCTGCGAACGCCAACGGCTCACACAACCGCTCCTCTACCTCAGCGCGTTCTTCGAGGGGTACCGGGACGAGTACTACGATCGCCTGCTCGCGGTGAGCCGGGACGGCGATTGGACAGGTTGGCTCGAGTTTTTCCTCAGTGGAGTTTCCTCCCAGTCACGCGCCGCCGTAAGACAAGCGGACAAGATCTTCGATCTGCACGGGGATTATCGACAGCGCCTCCAGAAAGGGCGCGCGACCGGGTCTACGCTGGCAACGTTGGATCGGCTTTTCGAAAACCCGTACGTAACCGTGAGCGGCGTCGCACGGGCCACCGGGAAAACCAAGCCCACCGCACAACGAGTCATCGACCGTCTTGTGAAAGCGGAAATCGTTGAGGAAATCACCGGGCAAAGATGGGGGCGCGTGTTCTGCGCTCGCGAGTTGCTTCGCGCCCTGGAAGAACCACCGGCGGAGCGAGAATGAGCAGGCAAAGGAGTTCTACTTTGGGAGTTGTTTGCGAGGGCCTCCACCACGCCATTATAATCCCCCACCGTAGAAGAAAGAAGGATTCGGCGGCCCACCGCCGGGTCTGAAATGCGGGAACACCGGTCATGCCCAAGCGACGCGGACACACGTATCAACCAGAGCTTTTCTCTCCAGCGTTACCGACCGGAACGCTGGCGGTGCGCCACCGGCGAGTGCTCTTCCTGCCCGCGTATTTGAGGCAAGAGGCGCGCAAGCAATCACACCTTTACGAAGACGATTTCGAACGCGCCCACGCCATCTTCCTCCAGTGGATCGAACTTGAGGACCAGGGGGTGCTCGCCAGAAAAGAAACGTCGATTGACGCCGATTTTCTTCTGCAAGTCTTCGGCGAAGCCCTCGGCTACGGACCGGTAACCGAGGGAACTCCCGACTACCAACTCGAACGCCAGTATGCCGTACCAGGGGTGGGAACGGCCGATGGGGCGCTCGGGAACTTCTCCGCCTCCTCGAACAATGTACCGGTCGCAATCATCGAACTGAAGAATGCTAACGTGAATCGCGATACCGACCGCTTCAACGGGCGGACGCCCGTTCAGCAGTGCTGGGACTATCTCAACGGTCTCCCGGAGTGTCCCTGGGGCATCGTCAGCAACTTCATCAGTTTTCGGCTGTATCACCGTGACTATGGTTCGCGCGCCTTCGAGCATTTCACGCTGCAAGAGCTGCGCGCCCCCGAGCGGTTCGGAGAATTCTTCTGCATCTTCGGGCCCGGCGGCTTCTTCCCGACCAAACTCCACCGCACGCCGTTTGCGGAACTCCTGCTCGAGAAGACCGGCCAGCGCCAGCGGCAGGTCGGCGACGAACTCTACGAATCCTACAGCAACAGCCGCTTGGCGCTCATTCATCATTTGCACACCCGGCACCACAAACCCCTGGAGCGGGCCATTACCATCGCCCAGAAGTTGATGGACCGGATCATCTTCGTCGCCTTCTGCGAAGACCGCGGCCTACTGCCCGACAAGACCATCGATCGTACCTACCGAGATACCCCGCCTCTGGCCCGCGTGACCAACCCCCGTTGGCGGAACTTCCTCGATTTGTTCCGAGCCATCGATCAGGGACACAAAGGTCTCGCGCTCAACGGGGGTTACAACGGCGGCCTGTTCCGCCACGATCCCGAGGTGGACGAACTCCAACTCGACGATGAGTGGACGGATTTCTTCCAGGGTATCGGTCGGTACGATTTCCGCGACGAAGTGAATGTTGACGTACTCGGACACCTCTTCGAGAAGTCCGTCACCGAATTGGAGAAACTCCGCGTCGGCGGGCTGTTCGCAAACGGGAACGGAAAGACCGCCGACGAGCCCAAGATGCCAAAGTCCGCACAGCGAAAACGCTTCGGCATCTACTATACGCCGCGTGACTTCACCGCCTTCATCGTCAAGCAAACCGTCGGCGAAATCGTACGCGAGCGCTTCGACGAAGTTGGGCACCGGCACGGGCTGGCCCCTGGTACACTGACCGGCGACGAACCGGTCGAGACGTTGCGGGCCTATTGGAACGACTGCCTCTCCGCGCTTCGCTCGGTCAAGATATGCGATCCGGCCTGCGGAAGCGGCGCCTTCCTCATTTGCGCCTACGATTTCCTGGAGGAGCAGTACACCAACGTCGTTGACAACCTGATGCTCAGCGAAGACCGCGCCGCCGAGGGGCTGGCCGACGAAATCCCCAATATCATCCTAACGGACAATCTGTTCGGCGTGGACGTCTCGGTGGAGGCGGTGGAGATCACCCAGCTTGCGCTGTGGATTCGCTCGGCCCGGCGCGGGCGCACTCTGGCCGACCTCTCGAGGAACGTCGTCTGCGGTAACAGCCTGGTGGACGACCAAGCCGTCCACGCACAGGCTCTTGATTGGGAGGCAACCTTCCCGGAGGTCTTCGGGCGCGAGGAGCACGGTTTCGACTGCGTGATCGGCAACCCCCCTTGGGAGCGTTTGAAGTTGCAGGAACGCGAGTTCTTTGCCCTCTCGGCGCCCGACATTGCGGGTGCGGTCGACGCCGCCCGGCGTCGTAAGCTGATCGCCAAGCTCGAAGACGACAACCCCGAGCTGTACGCCCGGTACGTCGCCGCCCGCGAGGCCGCCGAGCGAATGCTGAACTACGCCCGGGGGTCCGGACGCTATCCGCTGACCGGCAAGGGCGACATCAACACCTATGTGCTGTTTGCGGAATTGGCCTGGCTCATCGTTGCGCCCCGCGGACGCGTCGGTCTGCTGGTTCCCTCGGGAATCGCCAGCGACATGACGACGAAGGAGTTCTTCAACCAGTTGACGGCAGACGATTCCCTGATCCTCCTGTACGACTTCGAGAATCGAAAGAAGGTTTTCCCGGACGTTGACGGTCGCTTCAAGTTCTCCACGCTGGTGTTCGGCGGCGGTGCCGTCAAGACTCCGGCGGCGGATTTCGTGTTCTTTGCCCATACGATGCGCGACCTGGAATCGAAGCAGCGCCACATTGCGCTGAACTCCGCCGACATGGCCCTGGTCAATCCCAACACGCGCACCTGCCCGATATTCCGCACTCGCCGTGACGCCGAACTCACCCGGCGCGTCTACCGGAACGTGCCGATCCTCGTGGACAAGACTCGTCAGGAAGGCGGCAATCCATGGGGCGTCAAGTTCCACACGATGTTTCATCAAACCAACGATGCGGAACTCTTCCACACGGCGGAACAGCTTCACGATTTGCGGTTCAAGCTCCAGGGTAACCGTTGGGTACGGCGCAAACGTGTGTTCCTCCCGCTGTACGAGGCCAAGATGGTCCAGGCCTTCGACCACCGTGCGGCCGGCGTGATCGTAGAGAAGGACAACTGGGTCCGCCAGGGCCAGACGGAAGCGACCAGTCTCGTCGCCCACCAGAACCCCGAGTTCGCCGTCCAGCCACGCTGGTGGGTGGACGAGGATGAGGTCCGGGAAGCGTTACAGGGGCGCACCGGGCCGGCGTACGTGTGCTATAAGGACGTGACCAGTCCGACGAACGAGAGGACCATGATCGCCGCTTTCATCCCGCACGTTGCGGTGGTCAACTCGGCCCCTCTGATGTTGTGCGGCGACGGCATTGCTCCGCGGTTGGAATGTTGCCTGCTCGCCAATCTGAACAGCTTCGTTCTTGACTTCGTCGCCCGTCAGAAGGTAGGGAATGTGCACCTGAATTTCTTCATTGTGGAGCAGTTTCCGATTCTGCCGCCCGATGCGTACGCCGAGCGCTGCCCGTGGAACGACCGCCAGACGTTGGAGCGGTGGGTGTCGGATCGCGTGTTGAAGCTGAGCTGCACGTCGAACGACATGCTGCCGCTGGCTGACGCCGCGGAGTTCAAACAGGGCGTACACAAATGGAAGACCGCGGAACGTGCCCGCTTACGTGCCGAACTCGACGCGGCCTACTTCCTTTTGTATGGGATCGAGCGCGAGGATATCGAATACATTCTCTCGACGTTCACCGGAACGCAACGTCGCGACGCCGCCGACGCGGGCACCTATCGAACCGCCCAATTCATCCTCGAGGCCTACGACTCGATACACGGATGACAAGGCGCGTTGCCGCCACCTTCGGGGGGCGTCCCCCACCCCGAGGCGTGCAGTGCCCGCCAACGGAATGGGCCACCCGGCGAAACGGGATGGGGCACCCGCGCTTTCTCCAGGTGTGGAGTCCGCGGACGCTTCCCCGTCAGCCCCGTACATTTCGGGTCGATCCTGCACTACAAAGGACGATGAATCGACCCCGCGGGTGGTTTGGCGGATTCTCGTAACATCTTGCGCATAAGGCAGTTACGGCGATTTGCGGGCACGCAGAGGTAGTGCTTTGCGATCTTGGGAAGCCGGCAATTTACCCCTGAATTGCGCCCGCAGGCTCACTGATTCGGGCGCGGTCACCGGGACGCCCGAGGTGCATTGCGCCGGCGCGCCCCACAGGGGTGCAACCTGGACAATGCCCCAAAGATATAATAAATGGTGGTCACTAAGTCCGGCCGAGGAACAGGGAGGGTTGATACCTCCTGCAATGGAGAGTCGCAGATGAAACGGAGCTTGATCTCAGTTGTGGCAACGGTCTTTGGGTTGCTCCCGTGTGTTCCCGCGATGGGCACCGAGGGCGGGAGTGGGGCCCAGACAGCCAAGTCCCAGGTCTACCAGATGTGGAATGTTGATTCCATGATCCGGCAGGCCGCGGAGAACGTCTCCCGGCGGTACAACCTCAGCCCCAAACAGGCGGAATATACGCGCAAGATGATGGAAGAGCGCGTCACCCGCTTCCTCGAAGAAAAGGAGGAGGCGATTTGGCCGCTGATACGCGATCTGGCCCGCCAGCAATTAACCGGAAAACCGTTCGATCCGTCCGACCCGGAGGCCCTGGCGACGGCCAAACGCATCGGCGAATCCGCCCTTCCCATTGTCGAAGAGGCCAAAAAGGCCATCTACGAAGCCAACGCCGAGTGGGGCGAAATCCTCAGCGAAGAGCAAAGACAACTCCACGAGTACGATCTCCAGGAGATGAAGGGGCAGTTTGAGGAGATCAGGCAGAACTTCGAGAACTACAAGACGGGGAAGCCACAAACGAACAGCCCCATATTCCCCACGCATAATCCCAAGGCTGACGACCCTCCGCGGCCGCCGAAACCATCGGACGTGTACAAACCGCGCACGCGGAAAATGGAAGACCGGTGGGATAAATACGTCCGGGATTTCATTCGCAAGTACGAGCTGGATCCGGCGCAGCAGGGCTCCGCCAACTCTATTCTGCGCGAACTGAAGGAACGGGCGGCCAACTATCGTGAAGCCAAAGCACAACAGTACGAGGCCGTCGCCAAGCGACTCAAAGAGGCTATCAACGCCGGGGACCTCAAGAAACGGGCTAAGACCAGCCGGGACGAGCGGGCCTTGAACAAACCGATCGAAGGCATGTTCACCGATCTCAAACGCCGGCTGGACAAGATCCCGACGACGGCCCAGAAG
>JAUWNF010000706.1 GCA_030612785.1 Phycisphaerales bacterium | reverse complement strand
GCGGTTTCGAGGTCGCCATCGCGGTGGCCGGCGTAGGTTCAACATGTGAGGAGACACGGTATGAAGGTAGCGGTTACAGCGCAGGGGCCGGACATGGCCAGCGCGGTCGATCCGCGATTCGGCAGGGCGAAGTTTTTCATCGTGGTTGATACCGACACCGGTCAGTTTGCGTCGCACGACAACACCCAGAATCTCAATGCCGTTCAAGGCGCCGGGATTCAGGCCGCCCAGAATGTTGTGAATCTGGGTGTGGATGCCGTGATTACCGGAAACGTCGGCCCCAAAGCGTTCACCACACTCCAGGCGGGCAATGTCAAGAGCTACGTTGGTGCGACCGGATCGGTGAGCGATGCTGTGGAGCAACTCAAGGCCGGTCGGCTCGAATGTGTCAGCAAGCCGAACGTGGAAGGACACTGGGTGTAGCTAACGGATGTGAGAACCTTCTCATAGTCAGAGAGACAGGAAAGGAGGCAGTTGAAATGCCAGCGGGCGATGGAACTGGACCGTTTGGGCTGGGGCCAATGACAGGACGCCAGGCAGGGTATTGTGCCGGGTACTCGCTACCCGGCTACATAAACCCGATTCCCGGGCGAGGCTTCTGGCCTCGATTCGCGGATGGGGGCTTGGCGGCGCCTTATGGTTCGGCACCCTATTGGCAGGGTCCTGGGCCTTACGGATATGGGGTCCCCTACGTAGGCGTTTGGCCCCGATGGTTCGGCGGACGCCGTGGGCGACGGTTCGGACGTGGCTGGGGTCGTGGTTTTGGTCGTGGTCGAGGCTGGGGTCGATGGTAAGCCCCCGGCAATTCGCAAGTTTGTGGTGCGTCGTACGACGCGCGAAGGAGAACAATGATGCCGAATCGTGACGGCGCAGGACCGGGAGGGCAGGGCTCCGGGAGCGGCAGAGGTTTGGGGCCTTGCAAGGGTGGAAACAAAGGCGCCGGTGGCCGCGGACAAGGCCAACGGCCCAGACGTGGTCGCGGCGGCGGCACGGGCCGAGGCCGGGGACAAGGCGGTGCTTCCGGAGGCGGAAGAAGCAGGTAAGACGAATTAGAGGAAATCCTAAACAAGGAGTAATATCATGCCAGGTGGAGATGCAACTGGACCGATGGGGTTTGGACCGATGACGGGCAGAGGTGCAGGTTACTGCGCCGGGTTCGCAATGCCCGGCTACATGAACCCGATGCCGGGACGCGGTTGGGGCATGGGCCGAGGAGGGGGCCGGGGACGAGGCTGGGGTCGAGGGCGCGGCCACGGATATTATCCGATGGACGTTCCCGGCGCACCGCCCGCATACGGGGTTCCGCCCTACTACGGAGCGCCGTCGGGTGAGCAGGAAGCGCAAGCCCTCCAGACCCAGGCGGAGTACCTTGAAGGGACGCTGGACGAAATCAGAAAACGAATCACGGAGCTCGAGGCGACCCAGCAGAAAGAGGGTTGACCATGCCGCGAGGCGACGGCACGGGACCGGTAAAAGGCGGCGGTCGTGGATGCGGGCGCGGGCGTGGCCGGGGGCGCGGCCAAGGCCGATGCATGCAGCGAGACCTCCAAGTAGGTGTGGGCCATCAGACGGCAAAACCACCAGGACTCTTGGTGTCGACGCCAGCCCGCAATACCACACCCGTAGCGTGCGTCGATGAAGAAGCATGTACGCCTTGCGGTGCTTGCCAAGCGGTTTGTCCGACCGAGGCGATTACTCTCGGCGAGTTCGCCGTGAGGGTCAACGCCGAGTTATGCCGCGGTTGCGGGGCTTGTGTGAAAGCGTGCCCG
>JAUWNF010000736.1 GCA_030612785.1 Phycisphaerales bacterium | reverse complement strand
CGGGGCGCGATGCGGAGGTGCGTGCCTTCGAGCAGGGAAGCCGACCGGCGACGCCGGCGAACGCACCAGCGCTGCTGGTGATCGGGATGGATGGCGGTCGCGTGCAAACCCGTGAAAAACAAGGTGAAAACGGCAGTCGGTGGCGGGAGGACAAGGTGGGCGCGATTACGTCGTATCTTCCGGGCGACGGAACGCCGGATCACCCACCGAAGCCGCTGGTAACGACGTACGTGGCCACGATGGAGCGGACCGAGGCTTTCGGGAGGGTGCTACGCGTGGAGGCGGAACGCCGCGGCATGCAACGGGCAGGTACGGTGTTGGTGATGGGCGACGGCGGAAACTGGATCGATCCACTGAGCAAGCTGGAATGTCTCTACGATCAACGGATCGTGGACTACTACCATGCTGCTGAGCACCTGTACGAAGCGGCGTGGGCCGCCCTGGGGAAAGATACACCGGAGGCGCGGGCGTTGGCTTTGCAACTGAAGGATCACCTGTGGGCCGGCCAGGTGGATGAGGTCATTGCCACGTTGCAGGGTCATGCCGATCGCTTGGGTCCGCCTCAAGCCGGCGATGGCCCGGAGCATCCGCGCCGGGTGCTGGCGAACAACGTGGGTTACTTCACGACTCATCGACGCCACGTGGATTATCCGACGTATCGACGGAAAGGTTGGCCGATCGGCTCGGGCGTCACGGAATCAGCCGTCAAGCTGTTCAACAAGCGGGTGAAAGGGACTGAGCAGTTCTGGAGCATACCGGGGGTGGAGACCATCCTGTCGGTGCGCGCTTTGTGGCTCTCCCAGGACGATCGATGGACCCGCTATTGGAACACGCGACCAGCCTATTCAAAGGCCGCCTAAACTGTCACGGACCCGCTTCGGGGGCCTGTCTGTAAGTGTCGCTTTATTTTTCAACTTTTCATAGCTAGTCGGCAACGCCTGACGGATGAAGCCGAGCACGGGCGCAGAACCCAACGCCGCCGGATGCCACCGGATCGCGAAGCACGGCCCGCGGTAGACCACGCACTACCCGCCGGGGGACGTTGCGGAGAGAGGCCGTACGTCCGGAGGGAGACGACGTGGACCTTCTTCTGCTCGCTAACGCGCACAGCGGGCTCCTGACGAAGCGTCGCGTCACGTGCAGGACACAACCGGAGGCCGCGCGGGCCCGGCTATCGCCCATGCCGAACGACGCAACTTCGGCTCGCGTTTCTTCGAC
This sequence comes from Phycisphaerales bacterium, assembly GCA_030612785.1. Classification (GTDB taxonomy): domain Bacteria; phylum Planctomycetota; class Phycisphaerae; order UBA1845; family UBA1845; genus JAAEQG01. The sequence continues at coordinate 305 of JAUWNF010000736.1, read as the reverse complement.
ACGGCGAAGCGGTGGGGGCATCATCTCGCGGCGTCCAGGCGGCCGGATTGGTGCCGGAGACGATGGCGTTCCTGAAACCGGCGCAGCATTCCACCGGTCTTGTGCTAACCGCGTCCGGTAATGCCGGATACGTCGTGCTTCCTCGGCGCGGGGGCGGCCGGTCATCTGCAATGCAAGGCGACCGGCCTTGACTTGCCGTGGGTTTCAAGCTACAAGAACATGGGTTGTCAACATTGGAACGTTGTCCTGTACGCACCGTGTCGTGGATCGTGAACCGTACTCAGAATGTCTCCTTGGTTGTAACG
>JAUWNF010000163.1 GCA_030612785.1 Phycisphaerales bacterium | reverse complement strand
TGCGTGGCGTGGGAACGCAGGGAACAGAAAGCGAGGTATGTGTAACGATCGAGCCGCATGCTGAGGAAATGGTTTCGTTGATCTTCGCCGATAATCCATCTGAGGCGGGCGCGTGCCGCACCGTACTCGAGGCGCACGGGGTCCCGACCATGATCGGTGATTACGTGTCGGACGCGGATATGCATCGCAACCGTGCCCTCGGCGTGCCGATCCTGGTACCGGAAGGGATGCGTGACCAGGCGGAAGATATCCTGGTGGATGAGGCATGTCGCGAGGCCGATCGTTACAGGATGAGCCGCGACGACGACTGCGATGGAGAGGGCGATGACGACGACGGCCTCGATGATGATGATGACGAAGATGACTTCGACGAAGACGACTTAGATGACGACGGCGACGATCTCGACGAGTTGGCGGAGGAGGAGGACGAGGAATCGGCATAGGCGCTTCTTGCCAGGGACGCGTTGATGGTTCGAAGCCGAGACCGCCGGTAGCGGGAACGTATCGTAGGCAACAGGTCAGGAGCGGTTTGTCAGATGCTGGCGATGGTGAGGCACAACTATGGCGGAGGAACGGCGAAGCGAGGAACGACGCAAGAGTGAAAGCCGGCGGCAGGCGACGGAACGACGCAGTGGTCTGGACCGGCGTCGGGGACCCGGTCGCCGCCGAGCGGAAATCCGGAAGTCCGCCGAGGAGGGCGAAATCTCGGGGGAACTGCTCGAGTTTGTAATGGCGATCGACGAGTACAAGCGGGTAAACGAGCGCCCCTTTCCGAGTTGGACGGAAGTTTTCGAGATCATTCAGTACCTCGGATACCGAAAGGTCGAGAGTCGGGCCGAGCACGTCAATTTCCCGAGGACAAGCAAAGACGACTTGGATGGTTGAACTTGCCAGGGGGAGCGATAAGGTTGGACGGGCGACCCCATAGTGCGGGGCGAGAAGACTGAGACGAGGTTACGGCTGTGATCGGCGACGGCGGAAGCATCAGCGAGCAAGCGTTTTCCGCGTTCCGGGTGCTGCTTTATGTCGGCCCGATCGCGGTGTATGCCTTGTGGCTGGGGTTGGTGAACAGTCAGGCAGTGCCCAAGCTGGTTAAGGCTCGGGATGACTTCATGGTCATGACCATCGCCTTCTGGCCCTTCGCTCTGGAACCGGTGGTGGGTCTGGTCCGGGCCGGGCACGGTGGGGTCGCAATGGCGGCGACGGGACTGATGCTCCTGCTGTTCCTGCGGCTGCTGCCGGCGAAGCACTCGGGATGGGTGACTTATAACCTCTCGCCGCGGCGCGGGCGGATGTGGGCCGATCGGTCGTTGCGATCCTTGGAGTGGTCTTATCGGTGGGTCGAGCGGACGGCGATCGTGACGGACAAGGGTCTGTCCATCGAACTCCGTTCGGTTCCGGTGCTTCGTAACGTGACGTTTCACATTCGCCATACGAGGGCCAAACCGCCGGCTGCGGACGTGGCTGCCTTGCGAGCGGAGATGTCCCGCCGGCTCGAGCGGGAAGGCGGGTTGCCTTCGGTGGCAGGTTGCTGCCTGATGATGGGTGGCGTCCTTCTGCTGATTCTGCCCTTGTGGATGTTGTCACACCATAGCGCGGCGATTGCCGAAGTGATGACGCGGATCCTGGTTTCCTAACGACACGCTCAGCGCGACGGTCTCAGAAGCGGCGGAGCATATCGTCATGCGCCGGTTGCGCCCGTGCGGAGCGCACAACGTCACTCGCGCGGCGTCCGGGGTGTCTCGGGGCGATGCTGGTAGACGATTACACTGCCGTACTCGCCGTACAGATGGTATTGCGGATCGCCGGCGAAGCGCTCCGCCTGGCGCGGCAGACCGGAGGTGTCCCACATATCTCGCCGGTCCAGAATCACGAAATCCGCCGGCCGGATTCGCCGTCCCGTGTACACCCGGCGATAGTCGGTAAAGTGCGCCGCCAGGCGTTCCGTGGCCAGCACGGTCTTATTTCTGGGAAGCTCGGAGCGCAACTGGCGGACGGCATCCATCCGCGGATCGGGCCGGTGCAGGAATGTAGCGTTCGCGTGCGATTGATACGCTTTACTGATCGGGGAAAACGCGTAGAAATAGTGCCCCAGGGCTGCGCAGACCAGCAGCGCCCCTACCGCCCCCCGGTCGACCGCAGCGGTTGCCGGATCGGGATAACCGCACAACATTCTTGCCCATCGCGAGGATTTCTGCGCCCCCCTGTCGCTGCCGCCCAAGGTTGCGAGCGCGGCGAAGAACAGCATCGGTAAGACCGTCGCCTGATGCCAGAACTTGATGCTCAGCCAGTCCTCGCCCTTGAGCAGCAGGATCATGATCAGCGTGGGAACTGCCGCCAGGGCCATTCGCCATCCCCGGATCGGCAGCAGGGCCATCGGTGTCAGTAGCAGCAAGACGAAGTAAAACGCCTGCCGCCGGAACAGTCGTCCAAAGAACACCTCCGGTTGAGTGAACGGCGCGCCCACCAGGTCACCCATCCCACTGCCGAGTTCACCGTACAGATCAAAGCGTGCATATTGTCCCTCTGCGGCAAAATGGGGGATAAAGACCTTCACGCAGAGCAGGAGATAGACCAGCGACCCCGCCGCGATGAACATCCCGGACTTGCGGCGCTGCGTGAATACCGCAAGATACACGCCCCATCCCAAGATCAAGGCCGTCGTGGTTTCCTTGCACAACAGGATTAGGACCACCATGAGCAGAGAAACGCGCCAATACCTGGTGACCGCCGCTACGAGCATGATCCCCAGCAAGGGCATGACCATGTAGATCCACTGGAAACCGTATGTGGAGGAATACACCAGCCGACTCTGCGAGGGCAGGAGCAGCCAGGAGAGGGCCGCCAGCCAGGCCAGCGCCGTTGACCCGGTCAACCGGCGCACCAGAAAGTAGGCCGGCAGCGCAACGACGTGCACCAACAAAGCACCGCACACCATCAGGTAAACCGGTGAAGGCCAGAGGGCATACCCCGGCACCAACACGTAAAGCAGCGGGACAAAATGCCATCCGAGACGCACGTTGTCAAAACTGTCCGAGCGCAGACCGCGGCCGGCCAGGCAGTTCTTCAGCTCCTCGGTGAAATGGCCGAAGTCTGCGTGCCCGAGCATGAAATGTTCAAAAAACCGAATCTGCAAGCGGGTGTGAACCACGGTCAGCAGCAGAATCAACACCACCACCGAGCCCAGGGCTACCGGATGCCCCCAACGGCGCGGAGATCCCGCCGGTACGCGCGTGCCCACGCGAAACGCCGCCCAACCGGCCGACAGAATCAACACCACGCTCGAGATGAACGGTGGGGGGTGACCGACCAACGTGCAACCCGCCACCGGCAGAGCGAAGATCAGGGGCCATAGCGGCGTTAGCGTCGCGGCCCACTGTTCTCGAAACGTCCGATCTGCCGAGATCGACGCCCAGGCGGCGAAGCTAACCAACGCCACGAAGACGAAACAGACAAAGAACACGGCCGGAGCGTACAGCGGCCCCTCGACCTCGACGGACTTGTGGGTAACGACGTTGAACTGCACCCCTTGCACCGCAACCAGGGCCAGCGCATAAGCAACCACGCCCAGGGCGCCCGCCCCAGCCGCCGGGAGCGACGGTGGTCCCGGTCCTTCGAGCAGCGAACTCGACTTGTCGTCGTGGTCTGCATCCATGGCGTCACAACCCGCACCGGTGACCTAACGCTTACCCCGCGCAGGTTAGTCAAGTCGGTGCCGCGGGGGAAGCGTGGAGGTCTTGGTTCACGCTCCCTCACCAGGCTGTCGGAATAATCAGCCCGGTTCTTTCTCGACAACGCCGGCCTCCCGGGTTATTCCGACAGCCTGTTACGGTCGCGGTTCGGATAATACACACGATCTTCGGATGATCCAGGCGAGCAGGTCGCTCCCTCACGGTCGCGGTTCGGACAATACTCACGATCGACTTGCTGCGGCCGGCTATCTACGCGCGTGCCCTGCTGGCCAACAGCCGGGTTCGCGAGTACCTGGATCAACACCAGCCGGACATCGTGGCGCGTTTCGAGACAATCATCGCGGATGCACGAGGATACCGGAGAATCTCACAGGTATCGAATCCCTTGGGGACAGGGGTCGCCAAGCAAGGCGCCAGGTTCACGGTAGCACTGGACGGTGAGCATGGTATAGTCGGCGCTCGGATTACACGGTTCCGCATATGGGGGGCTTCGCATGTCACGGAAGATGAAACCACATCGCTCCACCCCGTCCCGTCGCGCTTCCTCGCAGCGTCATTTCAACGTCAACGACGCGCCACGCGTCGAGAAGCCTCTGCCGCTGGTCTGCGGTGCGTGCGGCGCGTGCGGGAGTTACAACGTCGGCACGGTGACGCTCGACCCGACGGTCGCAAAGTCGCCCGACCAAAGCGCCATGGTAGAAGCCGTTGGTTTCACCGGGTATTTTCGGTGCCGAGAGTGTGACGCTGGCGGACCGTGGGAGTTTCCACCTGAAACCGTCATGTACCTCACCGCGCTGACGGTCGCAGCCCTGGCCGAAATAGAGGATGTACCGCTCATCCTCGGATGCACCGCGACATTCGACAAACAAACCTTCCGGTACACGACGGACGGCGAGGCTCATCTCAAGGGGTTGATCGACCGCGAGCCCGAGCGGGCGTTTCTGTGGGTTAGATTGGGGAATCTCTACAGCCATGCCGGCCAAAACGAACGTTCCGAGACGGCCTACGAGCGTGCGATCGAACTCGATCCCGAGGACATCGAAGCACACGCCATGTTCGGACAACTACTCGTCGAGGTGGGCCGACCTTTGGAAGCCGTGCCCCACTGGCACGCCGTACTCAAGCATGCCCGCGACGCGCGGCAGGTAAACAAAGAGCTTCGGCGGAATCTCGTGCGCGGGGCGATCGAGTGTTTGCTCGAGGCCCGTGCCGAATCCAACGGACAGATCGATCTTCTGCCCAAGATGGACCCGGACGAGATGGAGAAGGGGAGAGAAGACGAACCCGTCGTGCTCGAACTGCGTGAGTTTGACCTGGGCAGCGAAGAGGGCATCAACGATCTTTGCGACATGTTCGTAGAGCCGCCGCGTCGCCGTGGGCGAGGCCTGTTTCGGCGGCGAAGGAAGCAGGTGCCCGATGCGTCGGATGGCTGGCGAGCGACGCCGATGCGCCGCGAGGCGCTCACCGTCGGCCGCAACGACCGATGCCCGTGCGGCAGCGGCCACAAGTACAAGAAGTGCTGCGGCCGGTGACCGAGCGGACGTTTCGGCAGTTCGTGCGAGCGTTGTGTACCCGGCTCCGCGGGAACCGCCGCCGCCGTCCGGGACCGTCCGCGGAACCCCGTGATCGGCCCGCCGAACCCCGGCGGCGGGCGCGAATCCGGCTCCGACGCCTGGAAGGCCTACATGCGCCGCCAGACCAACTCCAACAACTGGTCCAAGGAACCCCCCCTGGCCCAGGGAATCAAGTTCGACCTGTAGCGGCCGGCGTCTCGCCGGGTACGTGTTTAGCGTTGGGTGGCATGCCTAAGCGGAGCGTAGCGATGCGCAGGCATGGTAGTCCCGCCATCTGCGGCCGACAGATGAAGACCACCATGGTTCAGGAGAAGCCCCAACGACTCGCGGATCTGGCCGAACAACTCTCCGAAGCCCTCATGACCGCTGCGATCTGCGCTGATGAGATTCGCGCGATCGTTCAGACGAAGCTCGTCGGCGTGAGGAAGAGCCAGATTGTTGCGACCGAGGCGGTGACGCGAATCAGGCCCGGAGCAACGGGGGCTTCAGGGTTCGGTGTGTGCTATATTATGGGCGTGTCCGTCCCGTAAGGACCTGCATGTAATTTGCATGCGTGTCTCTATTGTCCCAAGCGGTCTTGATGTGGTCGCTGAGTTTGGGGAGATCGGTGTTAACAGTCGTCGGCCACAGATTCGGGCGGTAGGACAATACACGCATCAGATTGTCAACGTCGAAGATCGCTCCCGTTCCTTCAGATTTGATCAACGCTACTGGCAGTTCTTTTGCGAGCCGGATGCCAAGTTCAAAAAGCACGTTTGGGTTGTGATCTGTCAGGTCGGCAATGACCAAATCTGCGCTTAGCAGCTTGTCGATTATGGTTGAGTGAATAATATCGCTACCCTTTTGCTCTGCCGTCTCAACTGCGAATCCCGCGTTATTGCCCGCGGGTGTGATCAATGTGTCGAGCACTTCCGTAAAGAAGCCACTTGGGCGTGGCTGTGCGCCCTTCTCGACAAATGGCATAATCACAAAAGCCGTTCGATCAAACTTGCCTTTGGGCTGACCGACGACACGCACATCAGAGACTTCAACGTCAGTCTGCTTCGGCTTGATTCGCTCATCGTCCTCAAGCCCCTCTGCGATTTGAAGGTACTTGCAGTTCGCCTTGAAAATCTTCAGGAACTCAGTGTGGAAGTCGGGGTCCAGGTCGAACTCACGTTGAAGCGTGTTCCTCACGAACTCGTCGGCGGGGAGCTTGCTGCCGCCATAATGGGTGAAGACCTTCTTGAAGATGTCGATGCCGAGAAATGCGTCGATCTTCGCTTGTCGGCGCTCCTCCTCGGCGCCGGCGAATACAATGCGCCTGCCGAGTTCGGCCAATTCGATCTTCTCGGTGTCGCGACTTCCAAGCGTGAGACCGTAGTCGCGGGAAGCGGCGGCAGCGTAGAAAAAGCGGTTATTCTTCTTGCTAACACCGAGCGAGGCCTTTGCGACCTCGTCGCTCTGCCAGGGGTTGCCGTTGTTCTTGTCGCGGATCGCCTGGGGGATGACGAGGGCCTCTTCAAGGGTGCGCTGCGGATACGGGCGCTGCCCCTTCGGTGACGTTGCCGCGCCGGCTTTCTTGCTGGCGCGCTTCTTAGCTGCGGGCTTCCGTTTCTTTGCCCTGCCCTTTGTCGAGGAAACATACTTAGCGGTGACCTCGATGCCCTGCTCACTCAAGGCATGTGCGGCCGCCTGGGGCTTAGCCTTCGGGTGGCGCGCAAGGTAGTCGCGGACAGCCGCCGCCTTGTTTGTTGGTGCCTTCTTCTTGGACATGGCATGCTTCTCCAATGAAAGCAACGCTTGCGCGGGCATAGCACACGTGCCAGAGCATACCACGGCGGCGCCAATGCGGCCACTCAGGGTCGACAGCCGTTAACATCGGGTCTGGCCAGCGATTTTGGCATCAGGCGCATTTTCGGTTGTCCCAGTAGGCACGCCACTGTCCGCTCTCCCGTAAGGCGACCAGATTCATCATGGCGGCGGCGTTCTCGGTATCCCATTTCATCCCCGTCCGTTTCA
>JAUWNF010000679.1 GCA_030612785.1 Phycisphaerales bacterium | reverse complement strand
GAAAAATCTGCGCGGGGCGCGAAGAAATCGAACGTTTGCATAGCAGAGAGCAGGATCAGTAAGGGGTTGTGATGGGTGACCGTGTGCCTGCCAACCTGGTAAGGCTTGCCCGGACCTTTGTGGTTGTCAGAACCGATAACGAATTGTCTGCCAGCGTAGTATGCCAGGGTTGCCGACAGCGGATGACAGTTGAAGGTCCGTCCGCTTTTGACGCCAAACAGGAGTTGATTGAGCGTTTGGCATCCGCAGACTGGAACCTGGTAAGAGGGAACCTGTTTTGCCCAAAGTGCATACCGACTCAAGGAGAATAAACCCCCTCCGCACGGCCGGCAGCGCCGGGGGACCCGGACACTTCGTCTGCCGCCATGAACCTGCCTGGCAACGGGTACGCCGCGCCGGGGATCGGGCGCGGGCGATGATTGCGCTGACCGCGAGGAGCGGCGGCGCAGGTGGTCATTTCGGCACTTGGTTCCATGCAGAGCCCGGCAAGCAGCGCCGCCCGTATGAAATCGGCTGAGGTATCGGTTTGCATTTTGTGCCGTGCGTTTGCGCGATGCGTTTCTACGGTTTTCTGAGTAACCCTCAGCTTGCAGGCAACCTCCTTGGTTGAACACCCCGCAGCTACCAACTCGAGCACCTGGTGCTCCCTGGGGGTGAGTTGCTGAACGCGTGCCGCGGCCTCGTTTCGTCGGGCCGTTCGTAACCGAAGGTCAGCAGCCTCTCGGGTCGCGAGGCGAATACTGTTCAGCAGCGTGTCGTCGTCGAACGGTTTTTCAATGAAATCGACGGCGCCGGCCTTGAGAGCTTGGATGGCCATGGGGACGTCGGCGTGGCCCGTGATGATGATGATCGGCAGGTCGATCTGGCGTTCGCGAAGCCGCTCCTGTAGGGCAAGACCATCGAGCCCCGGCAGGCGTGCGTCCAGCACCAGACATCCCGGCCGGTGCCCGTCGAAATCCGCCAGAAACTCCTCGGCGGACGAGTAGGTCGCCACGGTCATCCCGGTCGATTCAATCAGCCAACGGAGCGAATCGCGCACGGCCGCGTCGTCATCCACTACGAAGATTGTCAGGGGCATTTCGATCATAGCAGCGTCCTGCGCAAGTTTCAGCGCATCGGCTCGGAGCTTGCTCGCCACAACCACGCCCCGGCAGCCTCGCGGCACACGCACACTAACCACTCCGCACCCCGAGCTTGCCCAAAGGCGGTAATTCCTCTATTAGTACAAGCGTAAACCGGACATCTAACTCACGCTCATTTGTAATTACTTTCTGGAAATGTATCATTGACGCTTTCTGAAATGGAGCCCTAAAGCCGGACTGAACAGTGTTGCGAAGGCGCACCTCGCTCGGGCATGGGAGGTGCGAGAGCTTCCGTGAGGACAGAATAACGTTTCAGCGGCGCTTCTCTGGAGGCGTTATGCGATCTTGCGACAGCGATCTCTCCAACCGTGCGGTGGCAGGTGACCGGGATGCGCTGGCTAAGCTATTGGCCCGCCACGGCCCGGCGATCCGGCAAGGGCTGGCGGACAGGATTCCCGCGCGGTGGCAGTCGCTCCTGTCGGTAGACGACGTCGTGCAGCAGACGTACATCGACGCCTTCCTCGATGTCGAGCGGTTTGTTCCGCGCGGGGAGGGAGCATTCGCCGCATGGTTGTCGAAGATTGCCGAACGAAATCTGCTCGACGCCCTGCGGATGCTGGAGGCCGACAAGCGGGGGAAGGGTCGTGAGCAGGTCGAGCCCGGCCGAAGTGATGAGTCATTTGTCGCGCTGTACGAACAACTGGGGTGTACGCACAGCACGCCCAGCCGGCATGCCGCCCGGCGCGAGGCGCGCATTGGTCTCGAAAAAGCCATCGAGCACCTTCCGCGAATCTACCACACCGTGGTGCGGATGTACGATCTTGAAGACCGACCGGTTGAAGAGGTGGCGGCCACGCTCGACCGTAGCCCCGGCGCCGTCTACATGCTGCGGGCACGCG
>JAUWNF010000402.1 GCA_030612785.1 Phycisphaerales bacterium | reverse complement strand
CAGAGCTTGGTGTCGGATTCTCAGTTCTTCCATTTCCAGACTCTGCGAATGGAGGGTGTGTTCGAGCCCCTCGGCGTGCCTGCGCAGGTCCTCCTCGGTTTCCCTGCGCGCCTCCTCGCGCTGCCTCTCGAGACCTTCTGCCAACTGGGCGATCACCTGCCCGACGGCCCGCATCCGCTCAGGATGACCGCGAGCGATCACCAGCCCGGTGGGTTCGTGAAAGCTGATCTGGGCCGGTCCGTAGTCCCCGCCAAGCATGTTCATGGCCGTCTCCACGGCGGTGAGCACGTCCTCGGACTTCATGTCCAGAGCCTTGAGCAGACCGGAGACGTTCCAAACCCGCACCTGGGTTTCGGACGGGCGTCCCCGTCGAACCTCAGCCAACACTCGATAGATGGGCCTTTCAGCCTCCTCATAGCGGCTGACTTCGTCGATCTCTACCTTGACCAGGGTTCGCCCTTGCAACTGGAATTCGCCTTGGAGCAGTTCAAGTGCCGAGGCGAGCACGACCGAGTTGAGTTCGATGGGCGGTATCTGGATGTCCTGTGCTTCAGGCATCACCACGATGTTGGTCTCGCCCGCCGTCTCACGGAGTGCCGCGACGTACTCCGCGATCGTACCACCGGGGAACTTCAGATTGATGAGCGGCGCGGATTCGGACTGGGCCCACGCTGGCGGAGACCCCACCAGGGCCGCGCCGGTCAGGAGGACGAAAAGCGTGCTGAGGCAACGATTCATGATCGATTCTCCATTCTCGGACTCGGGTTTCTTTGCACACAACTCACCTGGGATACGCTCGTCCGCGACCGATTTCGCGCCCGGCGAGGGACTTTTTCATTTTCGCTAGGATTGGCGCGGTGTTTTACGTGGACCGTGGTCGGCGAGGCTCTGCCGCGGCATCTTCGGTTTTGCCAAAAATCATACGCCCCGCGGACGTTTGCAGCACGCTGGTCACCGAAACAGTCAGCTCCTTGCCGATTTTGTCCCGAGCCGCTTCGACCACCACCATGGTTCCGTCGTCCAGATAGCCCACCCCTTGTCCGGGCTCTTCGCCGGGTTTGATGATCTTGACGGACATGGCTTCGCCGGGGATGAACACCGGCTTCAGGGCGTTCGCCAGGTCGTTGATGTTGATCACCGTGACCCCTCTCAACTGTGCGATCTTGTTGAGGTTGTAGTCGTTGGTGACCACCCGGCCCTCGAGCTTGGCGCCAAGATCGACCAGCAGTTCATCGACGCCTTTGCCCTCGTCGGAGCGCTCGGCCCGAACGTTCAGGATCTTGATGTGCGCCTTGGGGCTTGCCTGAAGCCGATTGAGGACGTCTAGACCCCGCCGGCCTCGATTGCGCTTCAGCTTGTCGCTGCTGTCCGCGACGGTGTGTAACTCCTGCAATACGAAGCGCGGCACGATCATCTCCGAATCCACGATGCGGGTTTCGGCGATGTCGGCGATGCGTCCGTCGATGATGACGGAGGTGTCCAGAATCAGGGGATGCGCCCCGCGGGCGTCTTTGGCAAACTCCACATAGGGGATCATGAAGCGGATGTCGGCCTTAGTCTGCAAGACGAAGCTGATCGAGAGATAGCAGCAAATCACGCCGAGTAAGAGCTTGATGGAACTTACGAAGGGGTGGTCGCGGTAGCCGACCTGCACCGACTCCATCACCTCACGGGTTATCGCAATCGTTCGCGTGGGGTTGTCCGGATCGGGCTCGAGGGTGGTTTTCGTGACCGGCGTCCTGGCGACCACCGGGGTGCGGAGTTCCGGGCCGAACGACTGCACCGTCAGGTCGACGATCAGCGACAGCCCGAACGCCACCACCATCCCCACCACCAGGCCGAATAAAACCCCGGAAACTATGCCGAGCGATTTCTGCGGAATGAAGACATCGACAACCACCACCGCGATCCCGATGAGCAGGCTCACCAGAAGGATGATCTCCTTCTTGGTCTGCATCCACGCAAAAAACGGGATGCCCATCGGGTCGCTCTCGCTGCCCAGAAAAGACCAGGCCACACCGGCCAACAGCAAAATAAAAATCGCTCTGAGAACGTGCAGGAACATGATGCGAGTTCCTTGTGTATGATCGTATGACGAACTCTGGGGACCGGGTCCTGATCCGGGCGTCGGGCCGAAGACGGATATGAGTATGATGAGGCCGAAAACATGCCCTTGCCCGCGTCTCGCCGTCCCACGGGTATTCTATAAGTGTACCACGCTCGCCCACCAGTTCAATGAACGCCCGGTCCAAGGCGATTCTGCAAGACGGGTGCCGGCCCAGCGCGACCTTCGTTCTACTCGGCGACGAAGAGTTTCATCAGCTCGCTCACGTCGGTGCAGTTCTCCAGCGACATGATCGCATCCACCATGGCGGCGAGTTGTTCCATACTGAACTTGTCGCCGGCCAGGGCGTTGAATTTGACCTCGATGTCGTCCATCGAGCCGGGGTCGCGATAGTCGCCTTTGGGGACGTCCACGCGCTGGGAGTAGCTTTGGCCGCTCTTGGTGGTGATGGTCACGCGCGACGGCTGCGAGGCCGGGAACAGGGCCTCGAACTCGTCGTTGCCTACCGCCTTCATCGCGTCCATCAGCGGGTGCAGCTTCGGATCGACGATGCGCTCCTGCTTGAACTGCTTGGGTGTCACCTCGCGGTCGGCGATGGCGACGGCCAAACAGTACGGCAGGCTGTGGTCGGCGGTCTCTTTCGAGGTCGGGCGGTACTTGGTCGGGTCGGAGAGGATGTCGGCCGCCCGGGCGATAGTCTCGACCTTAATCTCAGCCACGTCTTCGGGCTTGATGTCGTGCTCGTGGACCAGCATGAGGGCGGCCGTCGTCGGCGAGTGCGACAGGGCTTCGATGGGGTAGAACTTCATGCCGCACTCGGTGATCTTGTAGCGACCGCCGCCCAGCCCGTCGGTTAACTTGTCCAGGTGCCACTCAGGCCCGTAGCAGTGGACCAACCCCTCTTTGCCGTCCACCACGTGCTCGGGCCCGGTGTAGCCCAACTCAGCCAGCACGGCCGCCTCCACCCCCGCGGCGGTGGCCAGCGGATCAACCGTGTTCTTCATCATGGTCAGCTTGCCCGCGGTAACCGCCCCCAGCGTGCAGCAGTGGCAGGCACCGATGCCGATGGCGTGCTGCATCTGCTCAACCGACAGCCCCAACATGCGGGCGGCCACCATCGGCGAGACGAAGCCGGTTAGGGTCGCATGGTGCCAGCCCTTCTCGCGAATGCCCGGATCGCCGGCTTCGCAGTAGCGCATCTCCAGCTCATGCCCGATGATGATGCCGACGATCAGCTCACGCCCGGACAGGTGCTTCCGATCACAGATACTGGTGGCGGCGGGGATGATATCAGTCGGATGGCAGGGGTCAGCCTTCCAGTAAATGTCGTTGTAGTCCATCGCCCGGATGGCCAGCGCGTTAAACAACGCGGCGTTCACCGCCGAGGTCCGGTGTCCCGTGCCGATGCAGGTGCAATGCGCGCTGCCGCCCATGACGGCGATGTAGCGTTGCAGCATCTCACAGTCTTCCTGCCGGTACCCGCCCAGCGCGCAGCCGATCGAGTCGTAGAAGAAGCGCTTGGCCGCGTCGATCGCTTCGGCAGTAAGGTCTTCGTACTTCAGATTGCTCGCCCATTCGCTGAGCGTCATCGTAATGGTGGACATAGGGGAATCCTCAATTCGTCGTCTGAATATCGTGCCCAACAGTCCGCGAAGCGGACGACGGAATAAAGCCCAGGGCGAATCCTTGACTTGCGGCGCAGCCGCGGGTCAAGGGCGAGCCCTGGGTGACCAAAGCCCAGAACCCGCAAGCCCCTGACAGGGGCGACGGAACGTCGCGGCACGGCGAGGCCTTCCTTCGCCCCCTCCGGGGGCTCTGCATCCAACCGCTCGACGACCCAGGGCTCACGGGGCTGTCGATTTAGTCTGTAGCGTCGCCCCTTGTGGGCGGCGCACCTGCGTTTTTCGCCACCCACAAGGGGTGACGCTACATCTGAGACCGTCACGAATGACTAAACCGACAACCCCT
>JAUWNF010000303.1 GCA_030612785.1 Phycisphaerales bacterium | reverse complement strand
TGCTCGGCGATTGGGACAACGACGGTGATGTGGATTGTCAGGACTTCACACAGTTTCACGACTGCATGAACGGCGTGGGCACTCCGACACAAGCCGGGTGCCAGGTGTTCGACTTCGACGTTGACGGTGACGTGGATCTGCAGGATTTCGGCGGGTTCCAGGTGGCCTTTGGTGATCCTTAGCTGAGAGATGCCCCCATTGATAACCGACTTCGGTATGGTCCTTTGAGGCTAATAGCCACGTGAGTGTGTCCCTTGACGGACTGCTTGAATGTGGGTCTGGGGTTGGTGCGTCCGGGACGCACTACAATTGGAGTACTGCTGACCCTAGCACCGTTTCATCCACGCGGGCGTTGCGCCGCGCTTCGAGTTGAGGCTGTCGCCTGCCGGTTGGGAAGACGGATCGTCCAGAAGCGCCCGGGCGCGCCGAGTCCACTCCGCGTCCGCGTTGAACTGCTCAAATGCTTCCAGGGCCAGGCGGGCGCCGTCGCTTTGGCCGTCAACCTTGAACAGGCCGATCATCAAATAGTAAGGCCACGGGTTCTTCGGATGTCGCTCGGAGTAGGCTTTCAGCGCCCGTTGGAGCCGGTCGCGGGCCGCGCGCCCTACGCTTGAATCATCCGCGCAGAGTTTCGACACGGCGGCGGCGGCGCCCTCGGGCTGATTAGCGTGAACGTCGAGCACGATACCCATCAGGTTTGCGGCAACGTGCGCCGTGTACTCCGTGCCGGGTGCGGAGGGTTGAGTCAGGCTCGCGCGGGCCTGCCGGGCGAGCCCCCAGCGCTCAGCCAGCACGCAAACCCAGCCATACCAGGACGTCATCGCCTGGTCACCGGGTTTGCTCCGCAGCCCCTTGGCCCAGATGGCCGCCGCCCCCCGATAATCGCTTTGCGCGATGAGGAAATCACTGTAGGGCAACAACACGGTGAGGGTGGCATACTCCGTTTGTTCGGCGGCCAGGCGGAAATGGGAATCGGCTTCCTTCGGCGCCCCCGTTTGCGCCAACAGCAGCGCCAGACTCAGCCGGGGCGGCACCAGCGTGGGTTCAAGCGCCAACGCCGCGCGGTATGCGCCGATTGCGTCTTCGGCGCGTCCCGACCGGGAGTAACAGACCCCCAGGTTGGCGTGGGCGACGGCATTCTCGGGCATCCACCGCAGCAGTTCTTCCAGCCGCGCGGTCGCAGCTTGCACTTTCCCCCCGGTCAACTCGATCTGCGCCAAAGACGTGGCGGCCAGCGGATCGTAGGGGTTGTTGCGCAGGGCCTGCGCGAACATCTCGGCCGCTTCCTCCATCCGCCCGAGCTTTTGATAGGTCTGGGCCAGCCCGATGATTCCCGGGTTGTACCCCGGCATGGTTTCCACCGCTTGCCGGTAGTGCGGGACCGCGTCACTTAGCAGACCGGCTTCCACCAGCGCCGTGGCCAGACGCACCCGGGCCATGCCGTTAGCCGGATCAGTTTCAACGGCAGCCTGTAGTCTGGACTGCGCCTCGTCGACCTTCCCGGAGCGCAACAGGGCCATACCCTGAACCTGCCATACGTCACTCTCGGACTCATTGGGATGACGTTCGAGTTCGACAGCCGCCACCTCAACGGCCTGTTCGTATTCGCCGGCGTCATAGTGCGCCCACGCCAACCGCGTCCAGACCCCTCCATGATTGGGATAGAGTTCCGCCGTCCGGAGACAGCGGGCGACATTGTTCCGGTAGTAACCGGTTGTTTTCCAGGATACGCCGACCAGTATCGCCGAGGTCACCACCCACACCCCAACGACTACCGCCAATCCCGCCTTCGCGCCGCCTCGTGTGCGACCGGCTTTCCGGTCGGTCGGACGACGAAGCGCTGTCACCACGCAAGCACATGCGGCGGCAATGATCCCGTGGAATCCGATCGCCGGAAGATAAACGTAGCGCTCCGCCACCAACAAGTTGCGCGAAGGCACCAGCGGAAGGGTCACCGCGAGCGTGGCGAAGAACCAGATCACCCCCGCCGCGCCCCAGCGCGAATACCGTAGCAACACCGTGGACACCACCAGCAGCAGCACCACCGCTACGAGGGCCGGAACAAACTCGGGATGGGACGTGGTGATAAGCGTCTCCGTGGGATGCCACGGGGCCAACCCCACCGGTACGACGTAGCGGCCCACGTACCAACCCAGAGCGATCACCGTGCGCACCCAGCGCGAGCCCTGCAACACCTGTTCAGCGGAATCGAACTGGTCGCGCGAGAACGAGTAATTGAGCAGCACAAAGAAACCCGTCACAGTGGTGACCAGCGCAAACGTGACCCACCAGCGCCCCGAAGGCCAGCGACGCCGCACGAACGGTATGAGCAACATCAACACGGGCAGCCCCACGCTGACCTTGCTCATCATCGCCAACACGGCCATAAGCACCGTTAAGAGAACATGACCCGCGCCCGCACGTTCGAACACCCGAGTGGCGGCGATCAGCGCCCCCAGCGTAAACGTAGTGGACAGCATGATCATGCGCCCGTTCAGCCACGCCACGCACTCGACGTTGAGCGGGTGTACGGCGAAAAACGCACCAGCGATTAGCGCCGGCCACCCACGCCCCATAACACGCCGAATCAGCCACCACACCAACGCCGCGTTGACCGCGTGGATCAACACGTTGGTCAGGTGAAACACCCAGGCCCCCGCCGCCGGACCTTGGGCGGCCGGCACCAGCCCCAGCCAGCGAATCACCGCGAAGTTCGCGGCGAAGGTCGCCAGTGGAATCGGCTGGTAAAGATCACGGTGGGGTATGGAGAACAGCTTCACCAGGTGAGTGAAAGACGGATGGTTGACCAGTACGTGGTCGCGGATCAGTTGGATGTCGTCACCGGTAAGGAACCCACCCCGTACCGACGGCGCCGCCATAACCAGGGCGAGCGCCACCGGCACCAGGACAAAGTAGGCATGGGCGCGCCGGTTTTCGGCCAATGCCGGACTCGAACTGTCACTGATGTCGCGCGTCATAGACGTTTACAAGTCCGACTCCCCACGACCGGATTCGCGGATCGGGCCGAAGAACTCCGAGACCGAGGTCCGTTCGAGCGTGAAGTCGGCATTGATGGCGCCGGATCGGCACAGGTCGGCCAGGGCCTTGACCACGAGGGAATACGGCACGTTCAAGCCGTGGACCAGTTCGTTCCCCTCCACCACCGGTTCGTCGCCGAGCATGGGAATCAGTTCGGCTGCGTTCAACGACGCGGGGATCGGCGGTGACACCCGGTTGGAATATTTCGTCTTGCGCAAGAGGGTCAGTTTCTGGTCATCCTCCTCGGCGGTGATGGTGATCATGCCCTCCTCGTCGCAGAAGAACAGCGGCGGGGCACAGGCGACGGTTTCGCCGAACAGGGCGATTCGCCGCTGGCCGGTGCGCTTGGCGTAGATCAGGTTTCCGCTCGTACTGGGTACGAGGTCCAGGTGAAAGTTGTCGCTGCCGACGAGCATCGAGACGATGGTTGGATCGTCGCACTCGAGTAGCCCTTCGTAGGCCAAAACGCGAATGCGCGGGTCGCTGTCGTCCAGGAGGGCTCTCAGGGTCGTGGCGGATCGGTACATGCGCTTGGCCCGGGTCAGCGCTTTGATGGCCGGCACCCGATACGGGCTTCGCGGATTCAGGGCATGGGCGGCGACCGGCTCCACCGCGAGCGGATCCTCCAGCCGCAGACCGGTGAGCCCCGCATAGTAACTCACGTGGTCGCGCGTGTCGCTGTACAGCTTCTGCAGCAGTGGCAGCGTCGTCCGCCCGATTCCCTCGAACGCCAGGGCAATGTCTGCGTGGGGCGCGGCGGGGTCGAGGATTTCCTCAGCCAGTTCGAGTGCCCGCCGATCGAGGAACCCGGGGGGCGTGGGTAGGTACAGATGACGCACGAGGTCCAGGAAGTGTCGCGGATTGTCCGCATATTCGGGTGGTATGCGCAGCTTGATGTGAGCAGGGGTTTGTCCGTCGGCCACCTTGTCCCGACCCGGGAAACGGGTGTTGATGCAGTTGGCCACCATGATCGCCCGCCGGTACGAGGGATGTTCCAGGACCAGACGGATGCGGCGTGCCTTCTTGGCCGTGCCCCCACCGAGAACCGTGCCCGTCCGCGGATTGGACCTGGTGGCGGCCGTTTCAGACGTCGCCCACGGATTGATGAACACCGGTCCCGCCGCGACGGCCAGGGCCTGCCCTTCAATGCTACCGCCGGGAATGTCGCGGTGAATCCGCAAGTCGCAGCCGTAGAGGCGGCCTCCTTCCAGCGAGACCGTCTGGGTTCCGGGTAGCGCCCGCACGGTCAGGTCGAAGCGCGTCCCGGCCGACACCGCAGCCGGGATCTCTCCCTCGACCATTACCACCGCCGTATCCCGATCGTCGATGATCTGCTCAGGAGTGACCGGGAGGGCATCGCGCCCCATCTTGGCGAACCGCTCCATTTTGTACATCTCTTGCAGCAGGCGCTGGCGCACCTTGCGCGGGCATTCGCTGGACCCGCGCGTCCCCAGCCCGGCCACAATGCCGCAACCACGCACGCGCATGCGACGCAGCCCCTCAATCCAGGCCACTTCCGAAACCGTGTCGCGAAATGCCTTGGATTGGGTGAGCGGGTTGCCCACGCCGGGAACCATTTCGCCCTTCTTCTTGTTGTCACAGGCCAGTGGAAGCAGACATAACGCCACACCAGCCCAACTCATCGCCTTGTGCCACAACATCGTTGTCACTCCGGGAGTGGGTCAGGAGCCAGCGGCGCCCGCCGGGAGCCGCTTTGTAGCGGCCTGCGTCTCGCAGGCCGTCCGGCCGGCGGGGGCACGTGTTTAGCGTTGAGTGGCATGCCTAAGCGGAGCGTAGCGACGCGCAGGCATGTATCGGTCGTTCGCCTGTCGATCGGCGGAATACTCCCCACGTTCGGCACCACCGGCACATCCCCTTGCCAGGCGACGTAGCGCAATCTCAATCCACGGGCACGATTGATACATGCCTGCGCCAGCCTCTGGCCGGCTTAGGCATGCCACCCACCGCACCTGCTCCTGTCACCCCAACTCCCCGCCATCGCACGCTAAACACGTACCCGTCCGGCAGCTGGTACGCGTGGAAGAAGTCACAACTGCGGGGCGGTCATGTGAGCTTCGTCCCCCACCCC